>JAHFFU010000011.1:5714-10894 GCA_023247835.1 Candidatus Bathyarchaeota archaeon | reverse complement strand
CGTCTTGAGCGAACTTTGCACCCAGGAAGGCCTGTTTATGGTAGAACGGGCTCAATCGGCGAGGAACTGTTCTCTGTTCGGCGACGGTCATCAGGATTTCATCCTCTTGCCTTCGGGGTCGTAGAAGGCGCCTGAAACTATCTCAGCTTCTACTGAACGCCCGTTATGTATGATGGGTATGACTGAGTGTTCCTTTGCGAGTTCTACCGGTACCCAGGCTATGCCCACGTACTTTTGTCGTGCGTAGCTGAACCCAGCCGTGGTGATTCTCCCGATTGGTTTCCCCCCGACTACTATCACATCTCCATTGTTGACCGCGCCGTTTCCTTTGACTACGAAACCGACTATTTTTTGGCGCAAACCTTCCCTTTGGGTTCTCAGAAGGTAATGCTTGCCAACGAAATCTGGTTTCTCAAATTTTACCGCCCACCCGAGGTCAGTCTCTAATGCATCGCTTGCGGCGTCGGTGTCAAGCGTTGGCCAGATGTGTCTTTTGTCGAGGCTCAAGAGCCTCATGGCCTCAACGCCGACCGGCCTGATGCCGTAATCCTCACCCTTTGTCAGCAGCTTGTCCCACAGGTATTCTGCATACTCTGCTGGAAAGTGAATCTCCCAGCCGACTTCGCCTACAAATCCAATCCTGAGCATGATGGCTGGGACGCCAGCGACATTGGCCTTAGAGCACGACATGTAAGGTGAAGCCTCGTTAGAGAGGTCGATGTCAACTAGTTTGGAGAGTAGCTCACGTGATCTCGGGCCTGCGACGTTTATGGCGGCTAGTCCGGAGGTGATGTTAATTACACTGACTTTTAACGAGCCTGTGACCTGCCACCATTTCAACCATTGCTCGACAAGCTCAGCGTTACCAGTCGACGAAGTCACGAAATATTCATCTTCACCCAGGCGGGCGATGATGCCATCATCCATCACCTTACCAGTTTCAGTGAGCAACAGCGCGTACCTTGCCTTGCCAATCTTGAGATTTGAGTAGATGTGGGTGTAGACAAGTTCTAGGAACTTGCCGGCGTCTGGGCCTTTCACGGAAAATCTTCCCAGAGTGCTTACGTCTATTATGCCCACTCGTTCTCTGATAGCGCGATATTCACGTTCCAGCGATCCGTAACTCTTCGGCCTCTTCCATTCTCCCATGTCCATCATTGTAGCGTTCAGGGCCATGTGTTTGTGGTGAAGCGCTGTTAGTTTCACTGGCCTGTGAGGTGGGCCGTTTAGGAGGCCAAGGGTTAGCGGCTGGTAAGGCGGTCTCGACGTTGTTCTTCTGGTTTCACTTAACTTCAAACCTGTTTCTTTAGCGTGAATTGCAGTGCAGATCAAACTGCACATCTTGCCTTGGCAAGGTCCCATAGTGAAAGTCGTGTAACGCTTCAGGGGCTCAAGGTCATCATAGCCTTCCTCGATTGCGAGCTTCATGTCTTTTTCAGTTATGTCCTCGCAGATGCATACAATCCGTTTCCCTTTCTCGCCCGGGGCCGTGTATAACAAGCCGGGATGACTCTGAGCTATGTATTGCTCTGTTAGGACTTTCAGTTTTTCAGAAAGTTCTGCTGTTCCGTTCGATCCTTGAGATTCTAGAGCTGTTGATGCCTTTGATTGGTCCCGTTCATCAGTAAGTTCGGTAGCCGCCTGAAAACCAGCAAATCTACCCTGCAACATGGCTATCTGGAGGTTGTGGATTCCCGTGACGTCCCCAGCAGCGTAGATGTCAGGTGCCATTTTCGTAGGTATTGATTCACCCAACTTCTCGTCGAGTGTGATTTCGCATCCTGCTTGGTACAGGAGGGCGTTTGCAGGCTCGGATCCGATTGACAACACGATTAAGTCGCAGGTTAGAGCCTTCGCGGAGCCCGGGATCAGTTCGCCTTCTTCGTTTACCTTCGCTACTACGGCTCCTGTAACTTCTCGGCTTCCCTTTGCCTCAAGTAAACCATACCCGTTGAGTATTAGGGCTCCTTTCTCTGTCAACTTTGATTGCAGAGACTCATCTACTATGGGACCGCCTTTGGCAATGACCAATCCAGAGATTTCGACGCCCGCGTCGATTAGCTCTGATGCGATCTCGTAACCGTAGGTGTTGTTCGTGAAAACTAACGCTCTTTTACCTGGTTTCACGCCGTAGAGATTAATCAGGCGTTGGACTCCTTCTCCCAAGAAAATTCCTGGAAGGTCATTGTTCGCGAATGAGGATGGTCTCTCGAAGCATCCGGTGCTGACTATGATCTTCTTGGCCCTTACCTTGATTAGTTTCTTGCCTTGGGAGATTCCGAGAAGATTTTCCTCGTAAACACCGAAACATGTGGCGTTGGTAAGCACCTCAATGTTCGAGGGCGGCATTTTGTCGATTAGTTTACGAGCAACTTCGAAGCCCCTCAAGCCTGAATATTCACCGCAGTTTTCGCACGTAGACGTTTTGTATCTAAGGTGTCCGCCCAGTTGAGGTTGGTCATCTACGAGAATAATCTTAAATCCGGATTTGGAAGCTTCGAGTGCTGCGCAAAGGCCAGCTGGTCCCCCACCAATTACTGCAACATCTACATACCTGTGCTCGTGCTCATACTCTTCCTCATTTCGCTGTAGTGCGGTGTTGACTTTCCCGTAACCCGCCGCTCTTCTGATGAATCCACGAATCAGTGGCCACATCCATTTGGGATGGATAAATTTCTTGTAATAGAAGCCTACAGGGAGAAGGAAGCTAAATTTGTCAATTATTGAACTGACATCATGGTCTAGGGATGGCCACGCGTTTTGCCCCTTGACTATCATCCCTTCATTGACTAATGTCGTGCAGGCCTTAACATTTGGCTGGCCGTCGATGTTCATTAGGCAGTTGGGGCATCGGCCCGCTACGCAGAACAGCCCTCGAGGCCTATGATACTTGAAACTCCTGCCGAAGATCGTTCGACCATTAGATAGGAGCGCTGACGCAACCGTGTCTCCATCGTAACACTGCATCGTCTTATTGTTGTAAGTGAAGGTCACGTTGCGCGATCTGTTGAGGTTTTCTGCCGGTCGCGCGGTCAGCCTTTCCGCGTTCATATTGCCCATTCCTTTTCCTTGTCGTCCTCGGGCAGAAAGGTCTCAGTAACCCGGTTATCACTTGTGTCGCGGATGACCAGAAACCATCTTTTGCAACCGAACCTATGATAACACCATTCCTTCTGAACCCCGTGGACATTCTTTCGCCCGTAGGCATAATCATACCACTCTTTGTCGGAAGCGTCCACGGCGGGGCGCTTCATCACCTCTCCAGCGAAATGAAATTCGTAGGCGCTTCTTTCACCACAGTTAGGGCATCTAATCATCAGAGTCAAGTCAGTTCACCCAGTCAACGGTGCCTAGAGATCTGCTCGCTTGTCACTCGCGTTGATTTTTCTGCTTTTCACCTACCTCGAATGATATAACAATGCCTCTCCAACTGCAATGATATCGAACTGAAAAGACGCGGGTTCAGCACGCAACCTTCGTTATAGGAATCTGGGCTTAGTCCTGGTCCCAGAAAATATTTCTCTCATCTCATCCCGCGAGCGGATTTACTAGTTCAGGTACTCGCTTCTTCGTGAAGAAGCGTTCGAGATGTCCAGCTATTCGGGAGGGATTTCTTTGAAGGCCAGCGTGACGTCGACGCCTTGTCTCTTCCTGTACCATTTAAAGCCAAAGTACCAAATTGCTCCAAAGGCGTACGCAGCAATGATGAAGATTAGAACCGCATAGTTCGTAAGACCTAGGGCAGGCACGGTTAACCAGTAGTAAATCAAGACGATGTTGAAGAGCATTCCAATTATCCCCGTGATTGTGATGAGCGGAACTGGTCCAACCTTGTACTTCGCGGCCGGTGAGGCTTGAAAGACCTCCTTCTGCCTATAGGGAAGCAGCGCGCCTGCCAAGCAGGTAAACGAGTAAGGAATCGCTCCACTTGAAAGCGAAGCTGGAATTATGAGTGGGGCAACACTTGGATAGAACGCTGCAGCCCAGAGCTGAGCGGCCGCAATGAACAATGCCAGAAGCGTGAAGTTGACTGGGGACGCATATCTGTTAGAGACCTTAGCGAACGCATCAGGCAACATTCTGTCGAAAGCCATCATGAAGCCCATCCTGATGGGGCCGCCAATCGTGTTGTAGAAGATCTGGTAACCATTCATTACGAATGCAAGCATGACTATGAAGAGCGCGATGACGAGTAGAGGAGTAAGGGTCGAACCACCCAAGGCAGCTAGATACGTTGTCAAGTAGGCTCCCAGTGGAATCGCAAAACTGCCGCTAAATGTGAGAGTACCAGCTGCAATCACGAACTGCGACCCAGCCATGCTAATTAAGAAGTATGCGAAGAGAATCCAGATTGCGGCGCAGAACCATCCTGAACCGTTCATAATGATGTTCTGCGTCCTTACGGAGCTTGCTCCTTTTATTTCACCGTTAAATTGAGCGCTCCAGAACGCCCAGGCGAGAAGAGACCAAGCTATTGGCATTATCCCGATCTGATCATACCAGTTGAAGGATGCAGTTGTGTTAGCTCCCGCCTGCGCGGCCTGAGCTATAACGGTGTGGTAGTAGTCTGGGTCATCTGGAACCCACTGCATCGCGAATTTGTTAAAGTCTGCGATGAATACGCTCTGCGGCGTTGCAGCAAAGGCGACTAAAACAACAATGATACCCGCTAGTACCGAGCCCATGAGGAACCATTGGACGCGAGCGTAAAGGCGGATTGGGAAAATTAGTTGCCAACCTGCGAAGAAAAGAAGGATTAACCCTATGATGAAAAAGCTCCACCCGGTACCAGAACTAACCCACGCGCCGAAGGCTGCCAGAGAGGGGTTGACATAGAAGGTTCCTAAGAGTGTGAAGAAGGGCCCGATGCCTCCGACAGTTGCAAAAAATGTCCCGAATACAACCCAGTAAATGAGATAGAAGATGTCTCCGATTACTATGGCGGCAGCGACGCTCGGAACGAGTATCCTGCTCTGGAATACCCAGTCAGCACCACTCCTTGGGGCGCTTACTGACAGAAGTACGTAGGTCGTCCACATGAATGACCCCAAGACGGCAGTAAGCAGTATTCCTAGAACCAGATTCCCACCGGGGAATGCGGCAGGTGCCGTGCCGAGTGAATAAGCAGCACCAGACAGGATGCCCATAGTGAGAAGATTAAACATGAATGCGTCGCGAGC
>JAHFFU010000011.1:0-5614 GCA_023247835.1 Candidatus Bathyarchaeota archaeon | reverse complement strand
TAAGCAGTATTCCTAGAACCAGATTCCCACCGGGGAATGCGGCAGGTGCCGTGCCGAGTGAATAAGCAGCACCAGACAGGATGCCCATAGTGAGAAGATTAAACATGAATGCGTCGCGAGCTTTCCATTCGCGTCTCAGGCCCGTTGCGTCTCTCGTGAAGACAGGTGTTTTACGCATAAACCTCGGCCACTAGAAGACTTTTCATGCGGGCTGTGCACCTTTAAGACTTGTCATACCCACCAGATAGTGTGCTATACCATGACATTTGGCACGTTGTTGAAGTAGACTTCTGCTGGGGGTTTATAGTTTAGCGCTATATGCGGCCGTTCGTAGTTGTAGTATTCTATGAATTTCCAGTGCAGCTCGAATTTTGCGTGTTCTCGGTCGTAGGTTCGGAACCATCGTTCGATCTTGCCTTTGGTTGTGGGTTTGCCGATTCCTCCGAGGATATGTTTGATCCTCTGCCGCTGGCAGTACGTGTCGAAGCCTGATTCACCTTTTCGTACGCTCCAGAACTGGCTTCCATGGTCCGTGGGAATCTCCTTGGGCTTGCTGTATTCACGATAGCCATGTCGAGGAGGCTGATGAGCTCTCGGTGGTTCCTTCTTTGAATATCTCGGAGGCTGTGACGTAGCGGCTGTGGTCGTCTAGGATGGTGATGAGCCATTTTGGGCCTACGAGCTTCAGGTCGCATTGCCATAGGCTGTTCGGGTGCTTTCTTTGCCAACGTCGGTAGGTTCGCTTGGTTCTAGGTTTGGTTAAGGGATACTTGAGTCCTTCTCTGCATAAGAGATGGTAGACGGTTGTTGAGCCGACCTTGATGTCTTGGGTCCCAAGGTATCCGGCTATGAGTTGCGGTCCCCAACCCTTCTCTCGGCGAAGAGTTGTTGCCCTCTCAGCTATGATGGAATCTACTCTGTGGATGGTGTGAGGTGCCTTGGGTCTTGGCTCCAGTCCTTCCCGCCCGTGCAGTCGATGTTCCCCTTGCAAGAAAAACCTCAACGGAACTCTGATGACTGAATTTCGTGACAACTACCTGTTCTAGCTTCGCTTCTCTCGTGTTGCTGGCAAGTGTTAAATATTCTCGCGAAAGCATGCAATTTGAATTCGATGACATCCTCGATTCCTTTTGGTCAATTCGAACCGAATCTGTACGAAGCAAAATACTGGCAATGGGACAATGTTCCTAGGATCATCGTCGGAACTGGTGCGGTCGAGAAAGTTGGCCTAGAAGCCACGCGTCTGCTCTCGTCATCGGGTGGAAAGAAAGTCCTGATCGTAACGGACAAAGGGGTCAGCAAAGCTGGTCTCGTTGACAAGGTGAGGCCGCATTTGGAGAAGCAGGGGCTGAACATTACCGTTTACGATGAATTGACTGCGGAACCTTCGATGGATTCGATGACTGCCTGCGCCAAATTTGCCCGTGACGGAAAGTTCAATCTCGTTGTTGGAGTTGGAGGGGGAGCGAGTATGGACTCCGCCAAAGTAGCAGCCGGCCTGCTCACAAACGAAGGCCCACTGCAGCATTACGCGACCCCTCTTGAGGACAGGTTCAAAGTTCGTGCAGCCCCGAAGATAATGATCCCAACAACAGCAGGAACTGGAAGCGAAACGAGTTGGTTCGCGGTCATGATCGAGAAAGAAACGATGTACAAAACTTGGATAGCGAGCCCTGCCATGCTCGCGGACGTCGCGATAGTAGACCCCTTGATGACTCTCGGGTTGCCCGCTAAGCAGACTGCGGCAACTGCTTTCGACGCACTCGGACATAATGGTGAGGGGTACATCTGTTCAGAAGCCAACCCGATTTCTGACGCGCAAGCCGTCATGTCTATCGAACTTGTGGCTCAGTACTCTCGAAGAGCCTACCACAAACCAGACGACTTGGAGGCCAGGCTGAATATAGCCATGGCTGCGATGCTAGGGGGCATTGTGATAACTTATCCATGGATTGGTGGCCCGGCTATCCTTGGACATTGTGTGGCTGAGGCCTTGGGGCCTAAGTTCAATATTCCTCATGGTAACGCAGTGGGCTTGTGTCTTCCCTACATCATGGAGTATAACCTTCCAAATTGCATCCCGAAGCTCAAGCGCTTCGCTCAGGCTATGGGCGAAGACGTGCACGGAATAAGCGATAGAGCCGCCGCCGTGAAAGCAATAGAGGCGGTCCTCGACCTAGCACATGACGTTGAACTACCACTCAAACTAAAAGACTGGAATGTACCACAAGATTACCTTCCTAAATTCGCTGAGTACCTCGTGAAGGATCGGCAGTATCTGTACAATCTCCCGCGTTACAACCCACGCCGTCTGACGCTTGAAAACATTACAGAGTTCATGTACAAGCTCTACGATGGCCGGATCTTAGAGTAGCATCTATAGGGTCTTGCAGCAAGTCTTCTAACACTTTTGTGTCCCTAGTTTACGATGTGGTTAGCCTCTAACTTTTTTGCCCGTACACCGCGAAATGCCAAGACTTCCTTGGTGTTCCTGAGATGTCCACGTAGACGTGCTTGATGTAAGAAAACTCTTCCAGAGAATAAGCCGATAGTGAGGCACCATGGCCGCTCTGTTTGTATCCCGCCCAAGGCATCTCGGATGGGATTGGCACGTGGTCATTGACCCAGACGGTTCCGAAGCGCAGATCCCTCACAGCCCTCATTGCGGTTGTAACATCCTTCGTCCAGACAGAAGCGCCTAGACCATATACTACGCTATTGCTCTTGTCGATGACATCTTCATAATTGTCGAATTTTAGTACGGTGAAGACCGGCCCGAAGATTTCCTCCATAACGATGGAGGAGTCATGATTATCGGTTTGAATCACAGTGGGCTCCAGGTAGTATCCTCCTTCATGGCCGGGTATCTTAGGCTCCTTTCCGCCCTTGAGTAGTCGACCGCCCTCTTCAACGCCTTTTTGGATATATCCTTCCACCCTCTTTCGATGCGCATCAGACACTAGTGGACCGAGATCTGTGTTATTGTCCTGTGTGTCCCCTATCTTCACTTTGTCGAGTTCCTGGTCGAGGCTCTTAGTGTATCTGTCGAGGATAGACTTGTGGATGTAGTACCTAGTTGAGTTTGCGCAGTCCTGCCCATTGTTTACTAGACCTGCGGCTACTGCGCCTCGCACTGCGGATTCGATATCGGCATCATTGAAGACGATGAAGGGCGCTTTTCCTCCCAGTTCCAATGAGACCTTCTTTACCGTGCTTGAACCGAGTTCCGAAAGCCTCTTTCCAACCTCAGTGCTACCCGTGAAGGCTATCATGTCAACGTTGGGATGAGTGGCTAGGGCTTCACCAACCTCCGTCCCAGGGCCCGTCACGACGTTCATTACGCCCTTGGGCAGCCCGGCCTCCTGCATTATCTTGGCGAGTTCAATTGTGGTGAGGGGTGTATAGGTTGCGGGTTTGACGACGACGGTGTTCCCCATGGCTAGTGCTGGAAACGCTCTCCAGACCACCATCATTAATGGATAGTTCCAGGGGGTTATGACCGCTACTACTCCTATTGGCTCTCTCCTGATCGCGCTAGTGCCCTCGCTGACATATTCTCCCATCGCTTTTCCTTCTAGGATTCTTGCTGCGCCAGCAATGAACCGGATATTATCAATAGTGTAGGGAATGTCGTAGTTTACGCATTGTTTGATGGATTTTCCCGAATTAACACACTCGAGCTTTGCGAATTCTTCTGACCTCTGTTCTAAGATCCCAGCGACTCTGAGAAGTAGATTAGCCCTATCTCCCGGCGGAATCTTGCTCCATACGCCCCTCTTGAAAGCATCATACGCCGCGTCAACTGCCCTCCCGACATCATCTTTCGTTGCATGTGGGACGGTATCCAAAACCTGTCCTTTCGAAGGGTCGAAGACATTCAGCTGTTTCTCGTTCGAAGAGGAAACCCATTCGTTATCAATGAACATTAATCTGGGCATAGTAGGTCTGCGTGGGCAGTATGTATTTTAAACTTGTGAGCGGACCATTGGAACCCGAACTGGATTTTTCGAGCACAACGGAGAAAAATCGCTGTGATACACTTTGACTGCAAAGCACCTTGTGAATTTCCTTTCAGCACAACCGTAGCCCTTATTCAACCGCCATCACTCGTACTGTAAAGAAAACCTGCGAGGCGGGATTAGGAATGAATTTTGAGGGAATCCTTGAAGTGAAGGCGCCCAGAGACAAGGTCTGGGAGTTCGTTATCGACCCAAACAGGATTGGCAAGTGCTTACCCGATTTGAAAAGTCTTCATGTTGAAGGCGAAGACATGTTCGCTGCAGTGGCGCGTGTGGGAATCGGTTTTATGAAAGGAGACTTTAGATTCCAGCTGGCCATTGTAGAGAAGAATCCGCCGTCACATGCGCGCCTCAAAGGTACAGGCACAGGGGTAGGCAGTAGTGTGGATTTGGATACGTCGATTGATCTTGCGGAGACAGGGATGGGAACTAGAATCACGTACGTAGCGGACGTTAAGATTGGCGGAACATTGGCGGGGGTTGGCCAAAGGGTTATCGGCGGAGCAACCCAAAAAAGTATAAGTGAAGTCTTCGCGTGCGTGAAGAAACAGCTGGAAACGTAAGTAGCCTCTACGGAACTTTCAGTGAGGTGCTAATTATCGCAGCCTTGGCGTCGGAAGCAGAGGTTCCTTAACTACAGTGGCTGAGTAGCGTTTACCAAAGTAATACACTTCAACCTTTTTTCCTTCCTTTGCACAATCTATCGGAAGATAGCCATACACTATGCCCTTGCCAACTGTGTATCCATAGTTCGCGCTGGTCACGTAGCCCAACAACCGTTCCCCATCTAGGATGGGCTCTTTGCCCATTACTACTTTATCAGAATCATCTAGAACCATGCAAGACAGTTTGCGGCTGATCCCTCCATCTTTGATGCGTAGAAGGGCGTCCCGGCCAACGAAATCACCTTTGTTGAATTTAACGATAAATTCGAGGCCCGCCTCGTAGTTATTGTATTCTGTGTGAATGTCTGCCCCCCAAAGCCGGTATCCTTTCTCAAGGCGTAGCGAATCGAAGGCTCCGAGGCCGCCGGCAACAATGCCGAAGTATTCTCACGCCGCCCAAAGCGTGTCCCAAAGCGTCAGGCCGTACTCTGCCTGCGTGTAAATCTCCAATCCTAATTCGCCCGCGTACGATACGCGCAAAGCCAGCGCCGGAACCGACTCTACCGCTATTCTTCGAGCGGTGTAGTACGGAAACGCACTGTTCGAAAAATCATCTCCACTAACTCGTTCTATCGTGTCACGAGCTTTAGGCCCCCACAACCCCACGCAACAGTAGCTAGAGGTAACGTCCGTTACGTGAACAGACCCATCGGAAGGCAGGTGTTTCAGCATCCAAGCGAGGTCATGCGGCCCGACTGAACCACCGGTTATTACTCGGAAATGATTTGGCCCCAAGCGCGATATTGTCAAATCACACATTATTCCCGCCTTCTCATCCAACATTGATGTGTAGACCACGCGGCCGACGGGTTGGTCCATATCGTTGGTTGTTAGGTGCTGCAAGAACTCCAATGCCTTGTCCCCTGTTACGTCTATTTTGGTAAAGGGAGTCAGATCGTACATTGCAACTCTCTCGCGTGTAGCTATGCG
>JAHFFU010000161.1 GCA_023247835.1 Candidatus Bathyarchaeota archaeon | reverse complement strand
CATTCCCACAGAGGGGGCGAATCGCACGAACACCCGCATATCCCGTTCTCGGTCGGCGTAATTCACGGACTGGCAGGAAGCGGAGCATTAGTGGTGCTAGTAATGTCAACGATGGCTGGCATCGCCCAGGGTGTAGTTTTCATTGCCGCTTTCGGCGGGGGTTTGATTCTCGCAATGAGCGTAATCGGTTCAGTGCTCAATCTACCCATTTCTCATGGTGGCAAATTCGCGGAGTTCGCTGGTTTCGTCTTCCAGGTAGGTGCGGGATTCTTGAGTATGGCTTTGGGCGCTCTCGTGATTATCGGCTACCTGTCTTAGCGCCAAGAACCCGCGAGGTCTTCTATCTTAAGCAGTGCGTTTCAGAGGACGAAATCAGCGTGGCGTGTTCCCGAGTTATCCAGTTGAGGGCGTTGGAGTTGCCACTTCAGTGCCCTGGGCGGGCTGTTCGGCTAGTCCGCACTTTGTGAGGTGCATTTTGTACTCGTCGAGCCTGATTTGTTTATGGCATCGAAGGCATTCGAGCGTCTTCATCTCTGTGCGGACGCTTCTGTTCCGGAACTGACGACGACCCGTCTATTGCACTCTCACGATTGCAATTTATCCCGTCGTTATTCAACGTTGGCCTTTGGGAGCATCCGGCCAGGAAGAATGATGGAAGTTGGGTTGGATGTTTCTGGCGTATTGCGGGTTCAGTTGTTCTCCTATCTCATGCATGCGGGTCCTGGTCATGCCCTGGATACGTTTCAAGTCGCTCATTTCGCGCCGAGAAACCAGCGTCACCGCGATACCGCTGGCCCCGGCCCTGCCGGTCCTACCGATTCTGTGGAAGTAGAGCAACGGGTCGTTCGGCACCTCATAATTCACCACATGCGTCACGCCGTCGATATCCAATCCACGTGAGGCAACGTCTGTAGCGATCAGAAATCGCGCTCGGCCTCTTCGGAAATCTTCCAAGGCCCTTTCACGCTGGCCCTGCGTCAGGTCGCCATGGATTACCGCGACATCTCTCCGGTCACGCCTCAGTCTATATCCAAGCCGGTCCGCGCCTCTTTTGGTGGAGCAGAAGATCAATGCGCGTCGAACGGATTTCTGATTCATTATGTCGCAGAGTGCTTGAAACTTGCGTTCTGGGTCGACTAGGCGGTAGAGCTGATCAATTTCCTCAACCGCGATTTCGTCTCTGCTGACCAGCATCTTTTCGGGGTTGTACATGTGCCGTGATGCTAATTCGAGAATTTCGTCCGGCATTGTTGCACCGAACATTGCTGTCTGCCTCTCGTTCGGCGTTCTTCGAAGTATGAAGTCCATGTCGTCTCTGAAACCCATGTCCAACATGCGGTCAGCTTCGTCGAGGACAACAAATCTTGCTTGATCTATCAGCAGCGTGCCTCTCGATAGATGGTCGATAACTCTGCCCGGTGTCCCAACCACAATGTGAACCGTTCCCTGCAGCGCTTCCATCTGACCGTAGATTGGTTGGCCACCATAAACGGCAAGCGTCCTAATCCCAAGATATTTTCCAAATCGGTTCAGGTCCGAAGCAACTTGAATGGCTAGTTCTCTAGTCGGGACAAGAACAAGGCCTTGCACCGCATCTTGGGACCTATTAATCCTCTGAATCATGGGTACGCCGAAAGCTGCAGTCTTACCCGTACCGGTCTTCGCTTGGCCTATCACGTCCTTGCCTTCCAGCAGTGGACCGATGGCTGCAGCCTGAATCGGGAACATCTCTTCAAAGCCGAGTTCCTTGAGGCTGCGAACTATCTCTCCCTTTATCGGGAGTTCTTCGAAACTTTTCATTCCTAGTTTTCACTTTCCTACGTAAACCGCTTTTAGAAAACAGAACGGCTAAGCTCCCTCGTTTACGGGAAAACCGCGTTCTAGTTTCGCTGTGCAGAACTTCGCAGTATCCGCACGCGGTCTTCGTTAAAGCCACGCAAACGCAATACTACCATTTAAACGTTGGTTGAACGGAACGAAACGATAGAAGGTGCCTCAAGGGGCCCATTAGTCGCAGTCTGCCGAGATAGAAGCAAACAGGGGGTAGGATTCTTGGGTGAATTGCTATGGTCGCCCTCAAAGACACGGGTAAGAGAGGCCAACACTACTCATTTTATCGAATTTGTTAACCGAAAATACGAACTGACTATCAAATCCTACAGAGAACTATACGACTGGTCGATCGAGAAAATCCCGGACTTTTGGGGGGCCATGTGGGAATTTGCTAACATCAGGGCATCTCGCGGATACGATGAAGTTGTTGACGACTTGGACAAGTTTCCTGGAGCAGAATGGTTTCCCGGAGCGAGATTAAATTTCGCGGAAAACCTCCTCAGGCACAAAGATAATCGTCCTGCTTTCGTGTTCAAAGGGGAGACTCAAAGATCTGCGAGAATGACATTTGCCGAACTTTACGATCAGGTGGGACGCTTGGCGGAGGGTCTGCGCGGGATTGGTGTTTCGCCTGGGGACCGAGTATGCGCCTACATGCCTAATCTAATCGAGACGGCCATCGCTATGCTTGCGGCAACCAGCCTCGGCGCCGTTTGGGCTTCTTGCGGCGCCGAACTGGGACCGTTAGCTGTCCTCGATCGCCTAGCGCAGATCGAGCCGAAGGTTCTCTTCACGGCTGATGGATATTTCTACAAAGGGCAGGTTTTCAACAGCCTTCCAAACGCAGAGAAGGTCGCCCAGGGAATTCCCTCCATAGAAAGAGTCATTGTAGCGTCGTATGTAGCTGAAGGAACTAAGCCCCCGAATCTTTCCAAGTTCGAGGCTTACGACAGTTTTCTTTCCCAGGACAAACAGTCTGCGATTCGATTTGAACAGTTGCCATTTGACCATCCTGTGTATGTAATGTTTTCTTCTGGGACAACTGGTAAACCAAAATGTATGGTGCAAGGACCTGGGGTCCTGCTTAATCACCTCAAGGAACTCTTACTGCACGCTGACCTGAGACGTGAGGACAGGATTACCTACATATCGTCACCCAGCTGGATGATGTGGAATTGGTTGATGAGCTCGTTAGCGGTAGCGGCGACCATAGTTCTGTATGACGGGAACCCCAATTATCCTGATTGGGGAGCCATGTGGAAGCTGGTTCAGGACGAGAAAATAACAATTTTCGGTTGCAGTGCGAGTTATATCAACTACCTGAGAAGCATTGGGGCAAGGCCCGGAAAGGATTACGATCTGTCGTCGCTGCGGGAAATCTCTCAGACAGGCTCCCCACTCTCAAGGGAAGGATTCGAGTGGGTGTACCAAGAAATCAAGCAGGACTTTCACTTCAATTCTATTTCTGGCGGGACGGACCTCAATGGTTGTTTCGCCGGTGGAAGCCCCACCCTTCCGGTTTATGCTGGTGAGTTGCAGGCGCCAGGCCTGGGGATGAAGGTCAAGGCGTACGATGAAAACGCCAAAGCTGTGTTGGATGAGGAGGCTGAACTCGTTTGCGAAGCCCCATCCCCATCAATGCCGCTATATTTCTGGAACGACCCGAAGAATGAGAAGTACGAAGAAGCCTACTTCACCTTCTACCAGACCGTCGGGAAAAACGTGTGGAGGCACGGAGATTACATCATTATCCACAGTGACACGGGCGGAATAACATTCCTCGGGCGCTCAGACAACGTTCTAAAACCATCCGGAGTGCGAATTGGAACAGCGGAAATCTACACCGTCCTCGAAAAGTTCCCCGAGATTGCCGACAGCTTGGTTGTGGGGCAGGATTGGAAAGGAGACCAGAGGGTGATTCTATTTGTTCAACTTGTGCCAGGGAATAGCCTAACCGAGGATTTGAAGGGCAGGATAAGAAAGGCCCTGCGTGAGAATGCCTCCCCCAG
>JAHFFU010000160.1 GCA_023247835.1 Candidatus Bathyarchaeota archaeon | reverse complement strand
CGAAACTGTACTTTTGGGAATATACCGGATCGTAAAGGAGGGCTGGGGTGATTAGGTTCAGCATTGCCTGTGAAACATAGTCTGCGAGGTATTCTGTCAACCACAGTTTTCCGTAGGCGCTGTGAAGGTCATAATTGTTATCTGGGATCGCGATTTGCAACGGCAATTCCTCAGGACTCGATTCGAAGCATGGGCCTGCGCTGAAATCGTTGAACCAAAGCCGGTGCACGCCACCCCATCCAGACATAAAGTCCCGGTACCGCAACTGATACCCGAGATCCACGTCACGGTAGCTAACTCCGTAGTAGTGCGCTGTGCCGTTGGGTAGGCCGTATCTTTGCGTATTCAGGAAGTCTTTGTAGTTTCCGAAATCGTAGGAGGGTAGTTCTGTGAGGTTCATGAACATTAATGTCCAGCCGTTGGATGGGAAGCCTCCCAAATCTTGTTGGTTGCTGTAGATCCAGTTCTCTACCTTGTTAGCGTCATAAACCACGTACGAGTTAGTGTGAAATTTTTCAGTAATGTAGCCGGTGGAGGGATCCTGAACGTAGTAATAGAACCAGGGATTTACACCTGCCCTGGCTACTTCAATGCTATGTAGGTATGAAACAAGTTTCGCTCTGTAGGTGTCGGCGGCGAAAGTGTAACTGTAATTGATCTTGTACACCACCCCAGTCAGGTATGGCTGCGGGGACAGAACCTGCCCGTAGATTGTGCTTGGAATATTCACATTCCACTTACTGTAACTCAAATCCACTGTAGCCGGATCTACACCGACGAAAACGACTTTAACGGGAATTGAAACAACGCGGCTTGCGGTTGTAGGTCCAACTTGGCCTCCGGCGCCATCAAGTGGATGTGTCGCGGCGTTACCTTGGGGTGGCACAAACAATAGAAGACTAATGATCGCCAAACAGAATAGAACGGAACGATTTCCCTTCAAGAAAATGTCATATCCCTAATTTTCATCGTCTCAACATGCGAGGTAAAGCAATTCGAGATGTCCCAGTCAAGGGTCAGAGGGTCCAACATAAGAATTGTTGTAGCTCCCGCCAAGTTCATGTAATAACTGCGCTTGTTCTTGACCGAATGGCTCTAAATAGCTTGCTTGTGGCCTTTCGCTAAGGGCTCGCTTAGATTGAAGCTCTTGATATCGCCGATAGGCTTCCACCTTCCTGCGTTGACCTTTTGCGGAAACTCGTGGAGGAGGTAGAGAATGCGCCGGATCTAATTGCTGAATCGTTGGCCCACGAACCCGGCGCAGGGCACTCTTGACAGAATCTCAGCCCGCGAGGACGAGATTATCAAGCTGAAAATCGTGAAGCTGCAACCCATATCGTAGCGAACACTCGAAAAACAGACTGCTCAAAGGAGATGAGTGATGCGTGCTATGGTTCGCTTTGATACTAATCCTCACAGCTGCCTTCCTGCATGCGGGTTGGAACGTTCTCGCCAAGGTCTCGAAGGACACGCTTGCGTTGATGTGGTGGGCCAGCCTCGTAGGGGCGGTTGGTTACGGCGCATGGCTAATCGCAACCTCGGGAATTTACCTTAACTCAGCCTCTTGGCTACCGTTCCTGATCAGCGCGGCTGCTGAAACCGGCTATTTTGTTACCCTCGTTAAGGGATACCTACAAGGTGATCTGTCATTAGTCTATCCAATCTCGCGCGGCTCCGCGCCAATCTTCGCGGCAATCTGGAGCGCCCTGATTCTCGGAGAAAGATTACCACCATTGGGATACCTAGGCATCGCCCTAATTGTGGGAGGCATCTGCCTCGTGTCCGTCCCGCTCGACAAATTGCTCTCACGGTTCGGATCGATCAGCCTTCACTCCATATTTCGGAATGGGGCAGTGAATTGGGCGCTAGCATGTGCAATCTTCATCTCAATCTTCTCCGTTTCGGATAAGATAGTCGTGGCGGCGACGCCTCCACCGGTCTACATTTGGTGGGTGATTGCAGGGGACACTATCCTCTGGTTTCCCATAGTCTGGAGGAGATTGCCTCTGCGAAGGAATTTTGCTGAACTCAGAAGGAATTGGGGTGGCGTCATTGCAACTGGGATAGCGATGACTGCCGCATATGGCGCTGCGCTGGCCGCCTTGGCGCTCACGAATGTAAGCTATGTCGTCGCCGGACGCGGTTTCAGCGTGGTGATAGGCGCAGCGGTCGGCTCTCTGATGCTGAAGGAAAGTTTTGGTTCTTCACGAATAATTGGCGCCCTACTGATGGTTACAGGCCTCATGCTGATAGCCTTCGCATGAACGGCAGACCTCTGACCCACATCTTAAAAGTGGAAGGCCGTCTGGTGAAGCGATGGACTATGACGGTATCTCTGAAACTGCTCATCTTCGCGGCTGCTGGCGGCGTAGTAATCACCCTGATTACGGGGCTGCTGGGAAACACGCCCGAATTGCTAGTTGGAGCGGTCTGGTACGGGTATCCGCTGGCTTGGTTTGTGCGTATGGTTATTGCGCCGGAATACAACCCTTGGGTGGTACGGCCCGTCCGCCTAATCGCCGACATAGTGTTCTGGACAGTAATAGCAGCAATTCTCCTATTTGCCTACACGAAAATGCGTAAGTAACCCGCACCGTCTTCAAACGCATGCGAGTACTACGATAAAGTGGAATGGTGGAACATTCGCCATTTTTCATTTTCTCTCCAACTCCTGTTAAATACCTAATTAACCCTCGTTGTAACTGTAAATCTCGAACCAATTGTGAGGCATGGAGGTGAAAAGAGTTGGCGAAGAGACGCAAAGTGAAGATGATTGCGAAAGAGAGTGGAAGGGAAACGAAGCTGGAGCAGGAATACGTAGCATAAGCTCGCTCGAGCGGGTCGGGCAAGCCCCCATCCCAGATTGACCCGCGCTAATTCTTTTTCACGGCCTTCCTCGAATCTGTGTGCCCTGATTATTTGGCAATTCACCGCTGTTCGGGTACCTGTTCCGATCCATGCCGTATCTAGGCCCAAGGTCTGCGCAACTCGAGGTCTCGATTCGACCCAGTGGAAATATGGAACCTGCGCCATTTTTGATTTTTTCTCCAGCCCCCGTTAAGTATTCAGATGTGCGTACGTCGGTTCCGTGAATCTCGGACTCATGGAAATTTGGAGGTGAATTGAGATGGCGAAGAAACGCAAGGTCAAGATGAAGCTACAAGGCGAGACTGGTCGGGAAGCAAGGGACTCCACCGAATACGTAGCATAAGTCCACTCCGACCGGAGCGGGCTTGGGGGCGAAGACCTGAAGGTCCCCCTTAATCTCCCTTTTGATAATTTTTCTTTCGCATAGTTTTCTGTGCAGTTTTGGGTTTGCTCGGAGCAGGGTTAATGGATAGAGTCTTAAGGCAATTCGGGGGTACATGGATGAACACGCGTAGTGTTCGCCTTATGCTGGAATTAGTTGAAGGCCGGACGGCACAATTAGTACTTCTAATCGTTGTACTGGCCGCGATTTACGGGCTGTCAAGAATTGCCCAAAAAAGGCATATGAAGACCCGCGGGATCCCCGGCCTGGAAAGAATTGATGACTGGATAAAGGAAGCGGGAAAGCTAGGCAGAAGCGTCTTCTACACGCCGGGGACGGGAGGCGTCACCGCGTCAGACACCTTGGCCGCATTGGCCTTGTTGGAGTACGTGGCGAAACACTGCGTTGAACATGACACCCGCCTGATCGTCGGAACAGCCGACGTGAACGTCCAGCAGGTTGCAGAAGACATCGTGAAGACGGCTTATACTGAGGCAGGGAAAGGAAAAGAGTTCACTGCCGACACCGTCCGATATATATCCGCCAGGCAGTTCGCTTATGCTGCCGGCGTTATGGGCATCCTTCGGCGGGAAAAACCGGCCGTCAATTTCTTCGTTGGCGATTTCTCTGCGGAGGC
>JAHFFU010000159.1 GCA_023247835.1 Candidatus Bathyarchaeota archaeon | reverse complement strand
CGTCGGCGACCCATCCCACCTCCGTCCCAGACCCCATCTCTCCAAGGGTAAACCCTGTCTGAATCTCAATTGTGCTACCTACGCCTCGACCGGTACCGATGAGTTTCGCTGAACTAGGGGGAACCTTTTCCGCTATGCGGAATTCGAAGTCCATCGTCCCCTTAACCACCGATATTCCGACTTTGACCTTAGCTCTGAAACTATCCGGAGAGGTCACGTCTAAGGATTGTAAGTCCGGAAAGCAGGGGGCAATATCCTGTGGGTTGAGCAAGAAATCCCACACGTCCTTTCGAGGCCCCGGGGTTTCAAATGAACCCTCCAGGTGCATGCGTTCATACTCTCCCGTGGTCGCTCGTCTTTGATGCCTGCGATGGTTAAAGGCTTCATGTTCGCGCAAAGGAAACGCGAAAACATGGCGAAAAATTTCAACCAACGAATCCGACACCGTCGAACAAGAGCGAGTTTTGAGCCATCAGATTCGCGTCTTAGCGTCCACAGAATGAGTGTGCCAGTGCGCGAAGCATTAATACACTCATTTCAGGATAGACGTGCGTAAATCGGGGGCCGATCTTGGTCAGCTTGGTCACGGTTATTGCATTTTGGAAGAGAAAGGAAACCCGAGCTGCGCCTGAAACCGAGAGGATAATTCCCCTTCCAAACCTGCCCGCGTCGACATTGGAAGCGCCCCGCGCCACTTCGCTTGAAGCTGTGAACCGGGCAAGGGAGGCCTTGAAAGTACTGAGGCTAGAGCGCCAAATACTCGGCTCGGCGGTAACTACAATCTACGAGTCTCAAACCAAAGGGGTCATCAACGAGACCGAAAGGGATCGGTTGCTTGAGAAGTACAAAATCGATTTGAAGCGGCTTGAGAGTGCCATTGATGAAAATCAGCAAGTAGTGGACCTTTATGACTTAGAAGTTGAGAGGGAAGAGGTCATCAAGAATTACAAGGCCAAACTGGCGGAAATCGAAACCAAGCTCAAGGACCTAAGGTCAGGCAGCTCCTCGAGACCCCCGAACCCCATTCAGCATACTCGCGAGCAAACCGACAAAGCAGCGGAGAAGAAGGCGAGTAGAGGAGAGGACCGAAGCGGGCAGTCAGGTCAACAATCAAAGGAAAAGGAAGACCAGCAGATCACTGACGCTGAAAAACGAATTGACAAGATCCGTGAGGAAATTCTCCAGGCCATGGATCGGCTGGAACAAATTGAAGCGGAAGGATGAACTTGTCTTGGGTTGAGGGCGCAAAACGCAAAGCCATCCTCAAAGCCATGCAGCCGATAAAGAATGGTTGGATAATCGGTCTCGGCAGCGGTTCGACAATGGCCTACGCGGTCGACGAACTTGCAAGGTTAAGCAAAGGAAGAAGACTCGATGTGTCCGTTGTCCCAACGTCCTACCAAATCGAGAACTTAGCCATATCCCATGGGCTTAGAATTCTAAGCATGAACGAAGCATTCACGATTGATTATGCAATCGACGGGGCCGATCAAGTCCAGTTACCCTCGCTCAATCTAATCAAAGGTGGAGGCGGGGCGCTGCTGAGGGAGAAAATTGTAGACTCGGTGGCAGGCAAGCTCGCCATAGTCGTAGATGAAACCAAACTATCCAAACATCTCGGTGGTAAACAACCAGTTCCACTCGAAGTCCTACCGTTCGCACACAAATCCGTGCAGATTCAGGTTGCAAGAATGGGCGGAAAGGCTAAGTTGCGAGAGGGCGCGGGAAAGATTGGGCCTGTAGTGACGGACAACGGAAATTTTGTACTAGATGCTGATTTCGGCCGCATAGAGAACCCTGCGCTGTTGCAGCGCCAGTTGAAAGCGGTACCTGGCCTAATAGAGACAGGGCTATTCCTGAAAATGGCCGATGTCGTCTACGTCGGACGGCAAAATGGGAAAGTCGAACTGCTAGAGTAACTTGGGCTATCCCGCTTTCCTACTTTCGTCTCTTGACATGTTTGTTGGTGCCGGGAGCGGGGTTCGAACCCGCGGCTTCTGGGCCCACGGCTCTCCAGATTATGAGTTTCGTCCCTTAAGCCTGGCTGGCGCTCTACCAGCTGAGCCACCCCGGCCCAGAGCAGAAAACCGGCGTTTCATGTAAAAACGTTCTCTCTCAGTTGTCCTCTCCCCTTGAAAAGATGTTAAATGAATAGGCAAGTATGTTTGAAAACGCAGGTTGGACGCAGCACGCATGGAGTTCGGCTACCTAACCCTCGACGACTTCGAGCTGCGAGACAAACGCGTACTGTTAAGGTTAGACATCAACGTTCCATTAGATCCCGGTACTAAGAAGATCCTGGACGAAGGCAGAATCGTAGCCTCCACGCCAACGCTAGACGCACTGGCAGGGGCCAAGGTTACAGTCCTCTCACACCAAAGTCGTCCGGGGAGGGATGATTTCACATCCCTTCAGCAGCACGCTGCGCTCTTGCAGAAGAATTGTTCACAACACGTTATGTTCGTTGAGGATGTTATGGGGCCAGTCGCCCGCCAAGCAATCAGAGAGGTCAGGAGCGGGGAGATTTTGGTGTTAGATAATGTTCGCTTCTGCGCTGAGGAGAATTTGCAAGCTAAGGGCGAGAAACTTGCTAGAACAAACCTGGTTTCCCGGTTGGCCCCCCTCTTTGACCTGTACGTGAATGATGCTTTCGCGGCCGCTCACAGGTCACAGGCATCACTCGTAGGTTTCCCGTATCTGCTCCCATCAGCCGCCGGCAAACTGATGGAGAGGGAGCTGGCAGCACTCAAACAGCTACTGATAGAACCTGACCGGCCGAGCACGTACATTCTTGGAGGAGCTAAGGTTGAGGATAAAGTACCCGTCATCGAGAACATACTTTCGACCGGGAAAGCTGACCATGTTCTCGTTGGAGGGAATGTTGCGAAGGTATTTCTGAAGGCTTCCGACCGCAAATTCAGTCAACTCGATGAGCATGAGTTGGCAAACGTTACGGATGAGGTCTTGAAGGCCAACCGGATTGTCTCAAAATTTCGAAAACGCATAGTGCTGCCTACCGATTTCGGGACCGCCATCGACGGTAAACGTACTGACACGCCAGTCGCGAAACTACGCCGTGCCGGTAGGGCCATTGACATCGGGCCGAAAACGGCTGAGAAATTCTCGCAAATCATCGGCGGATCGAAGACAGTTGTGGCCTCTGGGCCGATGGGCGTTTTTGAGGAGGATGGCTTCGAAGCCGGGACTAAGGCTGTGTTGGAATCGATGGCAAACTCCGACGCGTTCACCGTGATCGGCGGAGGTCACCTCTCAGGTTACGCAGGCATCCTTGGCATCTCGGAGAAATTATCTCACGTCAGCACCGCGGGAGGCGCCATGCTCTCGCTGCTAGCCGGCGAAGAGCTCCCTGCGATAGCGGCACTGGTGGATGCGGCCAAGCGCCACAAAAGGAGATAGCGGACTCCTTTCGCGAGAATTTTAAGCACGCACGCTCATAGTCGCCGACGCCTCGGTGGCTCAGCCTGGTAGATGCCCCTTCGTCGGGCACTGGAGAGCAGCCGCCTTGTAACCATAATTCAAGAAAGCGGCAGGTCGCGGGTTCGAACCCCGCCCGAGGCTCCAAATGAAAAGGTTTTGCTCTCCCGATTTTTGACTGCTTTTGCCCGAACGGTTCGGATTCGAACCACCGGTTTTCCCGTGCGCGCGAGATTTCCTAATGGGTACAACCCCGCATAATTGTTCCGATCCTAGATTATGAAATTACGCATAGTTCAAATTCCGTTGCTAGCACAATTAATGACACACACATTCCCCCAGTCAGAGGAACAATCTCCTAACAACCCTCGCTTCGATTCACCTAGATTAATTTCGAAGTTATCACCAATTTTGAGAGCATGCCTCTCCGAATTGTAAGTATCGTTTCTCATGGTCCTAATGC
>JAHFFU010000158.1 GCA_023247835.1 Candidatus Bathyarchaeota archaeon | reverse complement strand
CTTGATCTTGAAAGCTATTCGGTACCTGAGGTTACAGAGGAACTGCGGGAACAAACGGGTCCTTCATACAGGCTTGCCATTTCCAGCTCATCAGGAAAGCTTAGAATTCAAAGCCCGACACAAGCATCGCTAGAAGAAGTCTCGGAGAAGGCAAGGATACTCGGAGACAAAATCGTCCTCTCCAAAGCTGATACGAGCGTCTTGGCCCTAGCACTCGACCTTCGCAAGGAGGGAAAGATGCCTGTCATCGTAAGCGACGATTACGCCGTACAGAATGTGGCAGAGGGATTCGGCATAGCCTACCAGCCCTTGGCCACATTAGGGATCCGCAAGAAGTTCAACTGGATCTACTATTGCCCTGCGTGTTTCCGGCGCTACACTCAAGCAGACCTTCAAATCTGTCTAGTCTGTGGAACCAGATTGAAACGAAAACCCGTCCAAAAACAGGACGCAAAGGGACGCCATGCCACTGGATAAGCATCCGCTATTTGCTAGCTTTCTTTGCTTTACCGATGTCTCCGCGGCGTGCAAAGTCGAAAAGGTACAACTGGGCATATCCAGCCCATTCCCCGAAACGATCACGCAGAAATCGAGCAGTCTTCAACCTGCTAACCCTCCTACCCCTAAAGTACAGGCGCAAAACAATTCTGTGTATCCAAACGTCAACTGGCGCCGCATCGAGGCGGCTGGCTCCATAAAGCAGGAAACAGTCAGCAACCTTAGGGCCAACGCCCGGAAGATCAAGAAGAATCTCCATGGCTTCCTCATAGGAACGTTTGGGCAAATCATCAAGCTGCAATTCATCGCTCGCAATCAATCGGGAAACCTCAACCACGGGTTTCGCTCTATATCCCATGGACGTCTTCGAGCGAAGCTCCCTTGGCGAGAGTCTCCCAAGAGTCTCTGGCTTTGGGAAGAGGAAAGAAGTCGAGCCGTCATGGAAATTCACCCTCTTTCCATAAAACCGCATTAAAAGTCGCGCCGTTCTATTCCATAATATCGCCGAGTTATTCTGAGATAGAATGGAGCAGATTAAGCTCTCATAGAGGTTTGTCCCACGCATTAGCCGAAGCCCCCTAAGCTTTGAGAAGGTTGACTGTAGTGGTTCGCTTTCGCGGGAAAATTCTTCATAGAACGACTCCAAGTCGTCGTTGAGACCGAGAACACGGTGTAAGTGTAACCTTAGCTCAGCGCCTACCCGTTCATAATGCCCTGAAGAAATCGCGCGTACTTTGAGCCTGAAGTCGTCCACGCCACCAATATGATTCAAAGTGTACTTGACGGGAGTGCCGCTCAACTCTTCGACGTCAGTATATGACGCGCCTTCCCTAACCCATTCAGGCTCTGAAGTTTGCGCGCTCAGAATCGTTTCCTCCAGGTTCATCGGCCCATGAACATCTTTGTAGGAAATCTCGAAAGAATATTCCTCGGTTGTAGCGGACGAGCTGGCCAACGGCATCTCTCACTTCGGAAGCTGCTTGCAGTGTTATTGGAGTAGTGGTGAAAAACTCATTACCTCTTATAAGGCCTCGGTCAATGATAACCCACTAAACATGGTGCGTGCTCGACTAAATGGCCTCACATGAACTGATCAAACGAACGCAAGAGCTAAAGTCAAAGGGATTGTCAACGTATGAGATTGCTGACGAGTTGAAGGTTCAGCCTGACACCGTCGTCTGGTTGCTGCTTAGGGGCAAGGAGCGAGCAGCAAAACCTGCCCCTCATGATGTTTTCGTAGACTGGAGTTCTCTTGGCTCGCATGGGAAACGAATGACTGCAATTGCTACAGCATTGGCAGATTTGACTCGGGAGTCGATCCGCGCAGCAGAATTTGATGAACCGGATGTGATCGTTGCAATAGAAGGGAGTGGCATGGTCCTTGGCGTCGCCATAGCGAAGGAACTTGACAAGCCTTTCGCGGCCGTTCGCCCCCATCGTGTTGCGCATAAGAAACTCCCGGGGTTGGTCAACCCATCCTTTCACAAGGTCGCGGGAAAGAGAGTGCTAATTGCAGATGCGGTTCTGCGCGCTGGCGAGACACACAGGGCCGCTATTCAGACGTTGCGAAAGGCGAAAGCTAGACCAGTAGGAATCCTTGTTTTGGTAAATAAGAGCGGAAAAGCGAAGATCGATGGGGTACCGTTAAAGTCCTTAATCCAGATTTTACCAGTCGCACCACCTTAGGCACACACAGAGAGAATCCGCGAGTTCAAAGCACGTCGACAACACCCTTAGACCCGCACACCCGAAAACGTGACTTATTCCAAATGCGACGGCGGGACCATTAAAGGCGCACAACTAAGGAATAATCCTAGAAACCACTTCTGTTTTTTAGGAGAGGAACGACAGATAACCTATGCCTCAAAACGACATTGACTTCAATCACGCGCTAATTTACGTCCGCGATGTCAACCGTGCAATCAGGTTTTATCGTGACCTGCTCGGCTTTCAAGTGATTGAGGAGACAGAGGATTACGCGCGTCTCCGAAGTCCCAAGAGCAATTCAACAATAGGGCTCCACAAACTAAGCGGACAAATAACGTCCCTACCATCTCAGGAGGGTATCAGGCTCTACTTCGAGCTCAAGGATCTGGACGAGTTCTGCCTTAAGCTCTCGTCAGAGGGCCTCAAGATCGACCAGATGCCTACAAACATGCCTTGGGGCTGGAGACACGCCTACCTCCGCGACCCCGACGGACATGAACTGAGTCTCTACTGGGCCGGGGAAAAGAGATTGCGGAAATCATAATTTTCGCGTGTGCGCATCACCTTACTATGCCCAGATTTCTTCACCCCTCCTAAGGACTTCGTTCCAAATCTGGCGTTCTTTTTCTTCGGACTCCGCCGTGAGGAGAAGAGCACGCTTGGGGTCCTTGAGTGGAATAATGAAGTATTCGAGTATCTTTCCATTCTGGTCCTTCAGCATTAACTTGCGTTTCTTGTCAGCAGGTTTCATTGTTTCTGGGTCGAGATATTTGCACATAACATAGCTACCCCGGGAATCAACAGCCCTAACCTCGAGTTTTCCTCCCTTACCTTTCGTCAGAACGGTCTCAGGTAGATCCATCTACTTCCATTCCAAGGTTATTTCGACCGAACTGGCTGGCGTTAAAGCTTCCTGCCTACCGTTCGAACTTTGCAATGAAATAACCGATCTCATCCACATGAGGATGAAATCTCTGACAACGGTGGCCAGGCAGCCCGAACTCGGTCAAACCCTTTGAACCAAGGAAGAGCGGCTGTTCGACCAGGTTAAGCCCGCACTCGTTTTGAGCGAATTGGACGACTTGCTCGCACTCTTGTGTAGTGTAGGTGCAGACGCTGTAGACGATAATTCCTCCGGGCCTGATCACCTTGCTTCCGGCCCTGATGAACTGTTTCTGGTAGTTCGCAAGGTTATTCACACGATCAAGCGTTGTGAAATCGTATATCTTAGGTCTGAGGCCGAGAGCGCTGCATGGTGGATCAATTAAAATGCGGTCGGCCTGTAACTCAGCAAAGTCTTGATGGATATACCGTGTGTCTTGTATCGATACCGTAACATTCGTGCATCCTAAACGCAGTAGCGTCTGACGAGCCTGTTTTACCTTCTCCGCGTTTCTATCGAAGGCTAGGATCTTTCCGGAATTATGCATTAACTGACTGAGGTGGGATACTTTTCCGCCGGGCGCGCAGTTCATGTCCACGATGGTTTCGCACTCTTCAGGATCAAGAACATGGGCCGTTAACATTGCGGCGAGGGATTGTGGATAAAGAAGCCCTTGCGAAAACTCTCGCAGTTCTCTGATTTGGGGTGCTTTGAATCGCCTGCGGGCTACTTGTACTGCCAGCCCTTTCCTGAATGTCAGAATGTCGTTCGCGTTCATCAGAGCTGTGCCAGTGGCAATGGTGTCTCCTAATTCTGAGA
>JAHFFU010000010.1 GCA_023247835.1 Candidatus Bathyarchaeota archaeon | reverse complement strand
GTTGTGCCAGATCTCAAAATACAGTTCTCGCCTAGGGTAGTTATTTTCTTCCGCTTGATTCGGTGTGAGCGCATCAACTCCTTAAGCTCATCAGGTGCAGGAAAGCCCACGGCGCAATTGGGCCCGATATACGTGCGTTTCCCTACCTTGACGGGACCGTATATCAACGTGTTTGAATCGATGAATACTCCTTCACCGGTCCGCACATCACCCATCAGTCGAGAGCCCGCGCCAACATGTATACCGGATGCAAGGAGGCGCTTGTTCTCCACGAACGCTGTTGGATCAATCTTACGTGGGCTCAACGGAATCGTAACCGTCCCATCAATGATGGCCATGGACTTAATTGGTTTGTTCGAAGCCTGATTTTCTAACTTCTCAAACAACCATAACCGAATAATATGAACTCAGTGTAAAGGCCGCCGCGAGGGTGCGGCACTTGTCGAAAACACATCCATACATTCCCAATAGCGACGAATCGATTATGCGCGAGATGCTTAGAGAAATCGGCGCTGGAACAATTGAGGACCTCTTCAAAGATATTCCACAGGCCATACGAACGAAAGCCTCCTTAGCAATCCCATCCAAGGTTTCTGAGATGGAGGTTAGGCGCCATGTCGATGCGCTACTCAACAAGAATCTTTCAACCCGTGATCTCCTGTGCTTTCTGGGTGGCGGCGTCTGGCCACACCATGTCCCTGCCGCAGTAGACGCTATAACCAGCCGGGGAGAGTTCCTAACCTCTTACACACCGTACCAGCCTGAGGTGTCGCAGGGAATGCTTCAGGCCTTGTTCGAATATCAAAGCATGATCTGTGAGTTGACCTCAATGGACTACGCGAATAGCTCGCTTTATGACTGGTCGACAGCGCTGGGAGAAGCGGCCAGAATGGCTTCGCGGGTAACCGGCCGTAACGAATTTCTTGTGCCACATTTCATCCACCCTGAACGCCTCTCTACTTTGCGAGCTTTTTGTGAGTCTGCTGACATCAAAGTGGTTGAAGTTGCGCAAGACGGGCGAACAGGGGCCATTGATCCCACCGACCTGAAAAGAAAATTATCTGCCCACGCGGCGGGCGTTTACTTAGAGTACCCATCATTTCTTGGATTCGTTGAGCCATCAAGCGAAGAAATAGCTCAACTGGCTCATAATGGCGGAGCTCTTTTTCTAGTTGGATGTGAACCCATCTCGCTGGGCGTGTTGAAACCACCCGGAGAACTGGGAGCCGACATAGTTGTAGGGGAAGGACAACCGCTTGGCAACCATATGAATTATGGCGGGCCTCTTCTCGGGATTTTCGCATGCAAAGGTGATGCTCTTCTCAGACAAATGCCAGGTCGAATAATCGGGAAGACGACCACACAAGACGGTAAACAGGACGCCTACTGCATGGCGTTGCAAACACGCGAGCAGCATATTCGGCGGGAGAAGGCGACCTCGAACATATGCACAAATGAAGCCCTCCTCGCGTTAGCCGCTGCAACGTACCTAGCACTGCTGGGCCCGAATGGAATCACGCAGCTCTGTGCGACAATCTTGGATAGAACGAAGTACGCGATGGAACAGTTGCGAAAGATTCGTGGAGTTTCGGCGCCAGGGTTCGACGCGTTCCACTTCATGGAGTTCACAGTAAACTTCGACGAGACTGGAAGGAAGGTGGCCGAAATAAGCGAGGCAATGCTGGAAGCCGGAATCCAAGGCGGGCTAGATGTAAGCGAGCACTACCCAGAACTCGGGCAGACAGCCCTCTACTGCTTTACCGAAGTTCACACTCACCGAGACATCGACATGCTCGCCGACAAGCTTCGACAAGTCTTGGAGGCTTGAGATTATTGGTCTACTCTCAAGCGAAATGGGACGAACCCCCCATAATCGAAATGTCACAGCGTGGAAAAATCGGCTTCCACCAGCTCTCCTCCGCTCAGGAAAGTGAGGCTGCCCTGAAGGCTGTTCCGAGCAAACTCCGTCGCGCGACCCCACCGCCTTTACCGGAAGTCTCGGAGGTCGAAGTAATTCGCCACTTCACCCGTCTCTCGCAAGAGAACTTCGGGGTCGACCTAGGTATCTATCCGCTCGGAAGTTGCACAATGAAATACAACCCGAAACTCTGCGATCTGATAGCCGCCTCACACAAAATCCAAGAGTTACACCCGTACCAAGACCTAAGGACCGTGCAAGGAATTTTACAGGTGCTTTACGAGACAGCGAAGTTCCTAGCGAACATCGTTGGCATGCAGAAGATAACGCTACAACCTGCCGCCGGAGCACACGGGGAATACACGGGGGTGATGCTGATGCGGGCGTACCATCGCGATACGGGCGACATGAATCGGGATGAGATTATCGTCCCAGATTCAGCCCATGGGACGAACCCTGCCAGCGCCGCGATGGCCGGTTACAAGGTCGTGGAAGTTCCCTCAAATTCCGAAGGGTGCGTGGACACGCAGGCGCTTAAGAGCGCCGTGGGGCGGAAAACCGCTGGCCTAATGATCACAAACCCCAACACGCTGGGCATCTTCGAACGCGAAATACTAGAAATTGCTCGCATAGTCCACGACGCCGGCGGGTTGTTATACTACGATGGCGCAAACCTCAATGCGATAATGGGAAAAGCAAAGCCCGGCGACATGGGCTTCGATATTGTTCACATCAACCTTCACAAAACCTTTGCAACACCACACGGCGGAGGCGGCCCCGGCGCCGGGCCGGTCGGAGTCACCAGTCGTCTCACGGATTACTTACCTGTTCCGACCGTCGAGTTTGATGGGACCAAATATTATCTAGACTACAATAGGCCGAAGAGCATTGGAAGGGTCAGAGCTTTTCACGGTAGCGCCGCCGTAGTCCTGCGTGCTTACGCATACATTCTTCTACACGGGAAGGAAGGGTTGGAGACGGCCTCTGAAGTCGCTGTCCTTAATGCCAATTACATGGCACAGAAGCTTCGAAAGATCAGAGGCTTTTCACTTCCTTACGGAGAAGGGGTTACTAGAAAGCATGAATTCGTTTTGTCCGCGTCAAGTCTTGCAAAAGAAACGGGCGTTACGGCACTTCAGGTAGGAAAGAGGCTACTTGACTTTGGAGTACACCCGCCAACCGTCTATTTCCCCATGATCGTAGGCGAAGCTATGATGACTGAACCGACTGAAACGGTCGCCAAAGAGGAACTCGACGCTATGATCAACGGCTTCGCTAGAATAAGCGAGGAGGCCTACTCGAAGTCCGACCAGCCCGCAACTAGCCCCCATGCGACAAGTGTGACGAGAATAGATGAAGCCAAAGCCAACAGGCCGAAGACAATGCAATTGACATGGAAAATGAGTCACAAACGCTGACCACAAGTAGCTCTCGCAGGAAGACCCGGCTTGAAAGTTAAGGTGCAATACTTCGCCTCGGTTCGAGAACTAGTCAACCTACGAGAGGAGGTCCTAGACGTTCCCAATGGGACTAACGTGAGAGGGTTTCTCGACCTTTTAGCAGCAAAACATGGAGACAGTTTAAAGGAATACCTTTTTGATAAGACCGAAAGCCCGCGGCCATACCTTCAATTTATCCTCGACCAAAAATCAATCTCTGGAACCGGCGGCTTCTCGACGGCGTTGACGGACGGGTGTATATTCGCAATCATACCTCCCGTGGGGGGAGGGTGACGCTCGAAGAACGCCAGGGTATAGCTCTAACCCTAACCTAGGCACAGCTGTTGCAAACGCCCGCTACCGCTAAGGATAATCTTTCCTAGTTCCTGGAAAAATACAACGCAAGATTCTGTGAATTACCGGTCCCCTAACCTTTGAGATGGTCAAAGCGCATCGCGGTTAAGACCCGTTTCCAAATATAGTCCGACGGGCCTCCAACACAAATGTTCTAAGAACATTTAGCAGGGTGGCTCATTGTTTTCGGGCTCTTTTCTCCGCAACGTACGCTCCTACTTGACGAAACCCCGCCCAAATGGCCTTGCCCTGGATCTCTTCGAGATGGAGCCAGAATCAGGGGAGGAGGAACTCATGGACCTGTACTTGGGACTCGATCAGATGGAAAATTGGGTCACCTGAACTTGTAGCTTAGTTTGCGCATCTTATTCCACGCGGATGTTGCATGTCCTTCTGCCCGAACTTTACCTAATCTGATGGCCTCAATAATCGCATCCAAATCGGTCGAGGTGGCGTCGACGACAGTGTAGGCGTCCCCGATTGTTTGGGGGATATGTGAGTCACTCCCCCCGACTTCTGGAAGCTTAAACTTCCACGCGTCTCTGCGAGCCAACCAGTTTGACACGGAGAACGATAGGGCGTCCGCATTGACTGTCTCGACCGCATCCGGCCTCACCTCTAGTCGTGCAATCTTGACGCACTCACAGACGGGGTCGTATGGGTGAGGAATTATTGCTACGCCGCCTTGATCGTGGATCCTTTGGATGGTTTCGTTTGCTCGAAGCCGCGGCGGGATGATGTCGCGGACGCCCAAACCTATAATGTGCCCATCTTGGGACGAGATTTCGATGGCAGGCAAGATTATTGCATCCGGCAGTCTCCACGGGTCGAACTTATCGTGCTCAGTGACCGCGACGCCATCTAGTCCTCTGCTCGCGATTAACCGAGGAAGGGCTTCGCGTCTGGTGTGGCCGTCGTACGAGCCGACCGTGTGGACATGCAAATCAAGCTTGAGCGAAGGCATCTTTGGTTCGACTCATGATTGAGCGGGTGTTGAGACCTTGTGAAAGAGTGGGGTGGCTTTGCCTATTGGGTGGCCGGCTTTCAGGTCGAGCTTTCCCGCGTCCCACCATTCTTGGTCACTATCCAGGTTGAGTTGTTCGCGGATGCTCTGGGACGTTTCGGGCAGAAACGGGGAAATCAGAATGCCTATCGATCTGACAAGCTGGGTGGCTAGGTAGAGCGTTGTGGCCGTTTTAGCTCTGTCTTTCTTTACGAGATGCCAAGGTTCTCTTTCGCTAAGGTATTGATTACCGGCCCTGGCCAGTTCAACGGTCTCCGCAAGGGCGCCTTTCAACTGGAATCGGTCCAGAAGCAAGCCTACCTTCGAAGGCGACGACTCTATCAGGCTCTTCAAGGCTTGGTCTTTTGGGTCTAACTCTTCTGGTTCGGGAATCTTTGAATTGAAATAGGTCGCGATGAATGTGAGCGTGCGATGTACAAAATTTCCCAATACATCATTCAGTTCAGTGTTGACGTGGGTTTCGAATTCACGCCACGTGAAGTTCGCATCCCGAGCTTCGGGCCGTATGGCGATGAGCACATACCGCCAGTACTCAGCGGGGGCAACCTTGAGCGCCTCATCAATAAAGACTCCGACCTTCTTGCTCTTAGAGAATTTTTGTCCATCAAATAGAATGAACTCAGTAGAGGAAACCTGCCAGGGAAGCACATAATCCTCATGCGTGGCCAAGAGAAGGCTCGGGAAAATGATCACATGGAACGGAATGTTATCCTTCCCTATGAAATGCACGTTCCTCGTCTGCTTGTCGAACCAAAAGTCTTTCCAAGCATCAGGCCTTCCAGATTTCTCGGCCCATTCCATTGATGCTGAAACATACCCTAAGACCGCTTCTAACCAGACGTAAATGGTCTTTCCTTCGGCCCCCGGAAAAGGAGCTGGTATGCCCCATTTGTTATCTCTGGTCAAAGCACGTGGCCTCAGCCCCTCCTCAAGCCATCTCAGCGAGAAGTTGCGAGCGTTCTCTGGCAATTGCTTGTTCTCCTGAACTAGGGTTAGCAGTTTGTCTCGGAACTTCGGGAGGTCAAAGAACCAGTGCGTCGACGATTTAACGGTGGGAGTTGCGCCGCAGAAAACGCATCTGGGCCGAATCAATTCGAGCGGGTCGAGTACGCGGCCGCATGATTCGCATTGGTCACCCCTGGCTTGCTCGTAGCGGCAGTGGGGGCAAATCCCCTCTACAAAGCGGTCTGGGAGAAACCTTCGGTCATTTTCGCAATAAGGCAAGTTGACGTTCTGAGTGTACACGTAGCCATTCTCGTACACTTTCCTGTAGAGCTCTTGGGTGTAGCGAATGTGGACGGGGCTTTCGGTCCTGGTGTAATTGTCGAAGCGTATGTTGTACGCCTCCAGTAAATCGCAGATATGCTTGTGAATCTCGTCTGTCAACTGCTTCGGTGCTATGCCTTTCTTTATCGCTTCAACTTCAATGGGCGTTCCATGCTCGTCCGAACCCGTTACTGCAATGACCTCTTCGCCCTTGAGGCGGAGGTATCTAGCGTAAACGTCCGCGCTCAGGAGATGGATGAAGGTTCCAAGGTGGGGGACAGATTGAACGTAAGGCCACGCAGAGTTGATGATCCATTTGCCCATTTATGACCCACTCCAATCGGGCCGGCTCTCTAACAAGCAAGAAAGTCCTGAATCCCTCTCGCGCTTGTTCGTGTTGAGTTTTAGTTTCGGCCCCTCCAAAAGCTTCCTCAACCCTAGAGCGCCCGTAAACAGATTAACATTTCTTTCTCAAAGAGGAACCAAGAAATATGTCGTTTCGCATTCTTCTGCCGGAATCAACTATGAGTGAAGATTACGCCAAACTGCTAGAGCGGGCCTATTCCAACCTACCGAAAGGTGTCGGGACTGGGGAAAGGTTCGAGATACCGAGGGTTGTTGGTATAAGGATGGGCCGGAGGACCATTATGCAGAATTTCGGCGAGATTAGTAGTAAGATAAACCGAGATCCTCATCATTTGCTTAAGTTTCTATCCAGAGAACTGGCGACAGCTGCGTCCCTTGATGGCGCGAGGGCGATATTCCAAGGCAGATTCGACGTTGGAACCGTAACGCGACTTCTGAACATTTACGCTCAGCGTTATGTGATCTGCCCCATATGCAACCGGCCGGACACGAAGATCGAGAAGGAAGGGCGGTACCTCTTCCTTCGCTGTGAGGCCTGTGGCGCAAAGTCCTCCATTCTTCCGGTCTGAGAAAGTGTCTCCACGTGAACGAAGTCTCCCTCAGAGTCTTCAGAAGCGCAGAGTACACGCTCGTGGCCGTCTGCGATTCCGAACTACTCGGAGAGACTTTCCGTGAAGGAAAGCTGAAGCTCGAAGTTAAGGTAGATTTCTACAAAGGCGTTTCCGCTAGCATTCCCGAAGCCTTGCAGGCGGTCGACGCAGCTGACATAGCCAACCTAGTGGGTCAGGGCATAGTTGAGGCCGCAGTCCAGAAGGGATTCGTCAACCCGTCAGCAATTGTCCATATAGGCGGCGTCCCACACGCCCAAATAGTCAGAATGTAAACCACGCCGAACGAGAAAATTGCCGGCAAACGCCTAATACCCTTATTTAGGCTGGTCGAATTATTAGCGCGACGTAACTTCGGTGGAAAGTGTGGGTAAGAAGAAGGTCCTGAGTGAAGGCGAACTCCGAGAAATGGTCATGCCCGACGAAGGGCAGCTGCTCGGAATCGTAACCCAAATGCTAGGCTACGATAGGCTCATGGTCAAATGTGGGGACGGACACGAGAGAGTATGCCGAATCCGAGGCAAGATGAAGCGCCGAGTTTGGATCAAAGTTGGCGACACCGTATTGGTGGCTCCCTGGGATTTCCAGCGCGATACTAGAGGCGATATCCTATGGCGGTACACGGAAAGCCAATCTAATTGGCTCCGCACCCAAGGCCGGCTCGCCGCCTAGTCTTCCCCAAATGAGATTGCTTGGTGGTGAATGTGGAGTCCTTAGCTGAGCGGAAGCTACGCCGTAAAGTTGCCCGCTACGAAGTAGACCGCCTGATGAGGGATAAGCGTAGCGAGGAGATGGAGTCTCTTGAAGAGGTCTTCGACAAATCAACACTAATGATCGTCTATCGGATGCTGAATAGGGGCTACATCAAGAACATCAACGGAGTCGTGCGCTCGGGAAAGGAAGCACGGCTTTATTGGGGCGTAGGGCGAAGAAACAGGGCTGTAGCGATCAAGATTTTCCTGACCACCTCAGCGGAATTCATGAAAGGCAGGATGATGTACATACAAGGCGATGAAAGGTTCAGGAGCACCAGAAAGGACACAAGATCCCTGGTCAATCTCTGGGCATTGAAGGAATTCAGGAACCTGCACCAGGCAGCCGAAGCGGGCGTACGCGTACCAACCCCATTTAAGGTTGAAGGGAATGTTTTGCTAATGGAGTTCATCGGAAGAAACGGCAATCCTGCTCCACTGCTAAGGGAAACACCCCTAGACCATCCAGCTAGAGTTTACGACAAAATCGCTGAATCCGTCAAAAAGCTCTACCAAAAAGCGCAACTGGTTCATAGTGACCTAAGCGAGTATAATATCATGGTCGTGGACCTCGAACCCGTAATCTTCGATTTCGCCCAGGCGGTTCCGCCTGAACATCCCATGGCCCGCAAGTTTCTTGAACGAGACTTGGTCCGGATGAACGAATATTTCACGCGAATCGGGGTAGCTGTACCTCCCATTGAAAGGTTAACCAAGTGGGTGACGGGAGAAGATGTCGACACGGATTAGCACAACAATACCCATTGAGCGAATGGGAGTGCTCATCGGAAGGGAAGGTTCAACCAAGAGCAAGATTGAAAGCGCGTTCAAAGCAAGCATGCTCATCCAAAGTCAGAGCGGCGTCGTGGATATCGTTCCAAGAGAAGATTCCGACGACCCAACAACAATCCTTCGTGCCCGAGATGTAGTTCTCGCGATTGGCCGCGGCTTCTCGCCAGAACGAGCGCTGGAACTGGTGGATGATGACATCGTCCTGGATATTATCGATCTAAGAGAAACTTTTGGTAGAAATGATAGAGATATTGCAAGGCTGAAGGGCCGCGTGATTGGGCGCGAGGGAAAGATTCGCAGGCTAATAGAGGAAATGACCGACGCGAAAGTTTCCGTTTACGGCCACACCATTTCCATGATCGGCGAATACGAGACCGTGACTGCTGCAAGGGAAGCAATTGAACTCTTGCTCAAAGGCAAACAGCATTCCAGTGTGTACAAATTGCTTAGAAAGATAAAGAGCGAAAGCAAGAAAAGAGAAACCCTTGAGCTGTGGCAGAAGCCGCCAACGTGACATGGAGCAACCATCATCAGCTTTATTCCACGCGTCCGCAAAGATAGGCGAACCCTGATGGCCCTGCAAGAAATATTCCAAGAAATATCTGCGGCGGATTTCTTCTACCGTAACAGGGACATCGCGGGATTCACAAACCCGACTAGGGCTATCTACTCGACCATTCGTGAGCTCGTCGAGAATTCACTTGACGCATGCGAAACCCGCGAGATTCCGCCTGACATTTACCTTCGAATATCTCACGAATCAGGGCCTACTGACGGGCCAGGTGTTTACCGGATCCACATTGAAGACAACGGAATAGGAATCCCGCACGACATTATCCCGTCCGCGTTTGGACAGGTCCTCTTCGGCTCCAAGTACAAGCTTCGACAGACGCGAGGAACATTTGGCTTGGGCGGAAAGATGGCGATTCTATACGGCCAGATTACGACTCATGGCACCGCAACTATAATGTCCAGCACTGGCCGAACGAACATACACCAATACGACTTGATGATGGACATTCAAAAGAATAAGCCGGTGATTCTGAAGCACAAGACGCACTCGAACGAGAACCATTGGCACGGCGCGGTTATAGAATTCTCCACCGAAGCAGACTACACTCGGGCGATGTCCAAGATTCTGGAGTACCTGATGCAGACTGCAATTGCAGCGCCTTATGCAGCAGTGACCTATGTCGACCCGAGGGGCAGGCTGTACAGGTTCGATCGTGCAACCGAGGAAATGCCGAAGCCTCCGCAGGAAACCTTGCCCCATCCGTACGGCGTCGATGTCGAAACGATGAAACGCCTGATCGAGCTGACCACGGAACGCTTTCTCGTTGGCTTCATGAAAACTCACTTCCACAGAGTCGGCAGGACAATCGCCACCTCATTCCTGCAACAAATTGACCTACCAGCCAAGAAGAACCCGAAGAAACTGACGCCGGAAGAGATTGTAAAGATCGTGAACGCCATGAAGAACTACAAATTCCTGGCGCCCGACGCCAGTTGCCTATCGCCGCTTGGGGAAGAGTTGCTTGAAGCCGGAATAAAGAAGGAACTCGCGCCTGAGTTCGTGGCTGTGTACCAAAGGAAACCTTCAGCGTACGCAGGGTTTCCCTTCATCGTAGAGGTAGGCATAGCTTACGGCGGCCAGATAGAGCCCGGGGGAGGAATCAAACTTTTCAGGTTCGCTAACAAGATTCCACTACTCTTCGACGAGGCAAGCGACGTATCTTGGAAAGTGGTAAACACACAGGTTGATTGGAGGCACTACAAGGCCTCGCCGGACATGCCGATAGCCGTCTTCATTCACATCTGCTCCACAAAGGTACCCTACAAGACCGTAGGTAAGGAATTCATCGCCGACCGACCCGACGTGGAACGAGAGGTCCTGAACGCAGTTCGTGAAGTCGCCCGTAGACTTTCATTATTCCTTTCGAAAAAGATTCACCTAGCGCATGACAAACACAGACTTGACGTTTTCCAGAAATACCTGCCAAAGATCGCTTCGTTCTCAGCTAAACTTGCCAAGAAAGGTAAACCCCCGGACGTATCCCCATTGCTCAGGAGTGTTTTGAGCCATGAAAAAGAAGAAAGTGAAGACGACCAAGACGTCGAAATCGACTAGCCGAGTCGAACAAAGAAGAGGGCTCGTACTAAACAGCCTCAAGAACTTGGGCGAACAGATCTACGCGCAACTCTCCCAGAAGCAATGGCCTTCAGTCCACATGCCCAGCCGATCCATAAACAACATACGCTACGATGAAAAGACCCGACAATACGTACTCGGCGAGCACAATGTAAGTCGCAGCGCCCGAAACATCAGGCATATCCGCCCATTAACGCAGCTCGTCTGGACAGGTTCCTTCGTAGATGAACTGGCACGGGAAGGAAAGACGTCCACACTGAGGGACGTTTTCTATTCGGCGCAAGCATACGAAATGAGTTTCGCAGACCAAGCTGAGAGCGACGATATAATCACAGATCTTGAGACAGTGCTCGGCCACTCGAGAGAAGACTTTAACGTCTTTCCCGAAGAGCGCAGCGCAATCTTCGGTGACCTTACCATACAGTACACAGTACGGGGGTATGAAGGGAAAGAGCTGAACCTTTCATCTCACCCTGACGGAATGATGATAGGCCCCGCGCTCACAAATGCTGAATTTGTGGATTGCAAGGCAGACAAGATTATTGCCATCGAGAAGGGTGGCCTCTTCACACGTTTCATCGAAGAAAGAGTCCACGAAAAGCACAAGGCTCTCCTAATTCACACGGCCGGTCAGGCAC
>JAHFFU010000009.1 GCA_023247835.1 Candidatus Bathyarchaeota archaeon | reverse complement strand
CTAGGGAGATATCATCGGCACAACCGCGAATTAGAGCCTGGGCAAGGTGAACATGCGTGTCGATAAGCCCAGGGAGGACGATCATTCCCTTTGAGTCGATTTTCTCTTCAGGCGTACTGCTCTTGTTGAGATCTCTACTTTTGCCAACGTACGCTATCCGGTCGTTTTCAACTAGGATTTCGCCGTCTTTGATTACTCTTCGACTCTCATCCATGGTGATTATAGTTCCACTGGAAATGAGCAGGCTAGTCAACTGAACCCACTCCTACTTGCACTCAGCATACTCCCAGTTATCAGCCCTTGCTGTATGAAGTGCGCGCTCAAACCCGTGTAGCTTTTCTTTTTGGAAAATTCGTTTGAAACGCGTTGATTCTCAACGATACCATTAAATATGTTCCGAGTCGAGAAGCCGGCTTGACAACCCATGTCAGAAAAAATACTAGTACGATGTTTCCTCGCTGGAGTCTTTCTCGCCCTTTTGCTAATCGGAACAGTCGGAGTTTCAGGCGTACATGTGAATCAAGGCAAGCTCAAGATCGGTATGATTTTGCCCGGTCGAATTAACGACCTAGCATGGAATCAAGCGGGCTACGAGTCGATGCTTAGATTCCAAGAGAAGTTCAAAGACCAAATCGAAATTATGTGGGTCGAGAACCACGACGAGAAAGCAGTGATACAAGAAGACGCGCGATCATACATCGCCCAAGGTGCTAAGCTCATCATTGGACACGGATTTGAGTTTCAGCAACCACTCGAAGAACTAGCAGCACAGTTCCCCGACGTTTCATTCCTAGTCGTTGCGGGATTCAAGAAGCTACCAAACCTTTCCATCGCAGATGTTCGCACAGATCAGACAGGTTACATTCTTGGTTGGTTAGCCGGGAAGATGACCAAGAACAACAAGCTGGGTTACGTTATGGGTTTGCGTGTTGCAGAGCTGGGGCGATTCGAGCCCAACTTTGCTAAGGGAGCACACGACGCAAATCCAAACGTCTTCTATGATTACGGGAATGTAAGCAGCATAATACCCGGACAGAAAGGAATCAAACCCGGAAGCAGCATAAGCGTCGTAGAGATCGGCGACTTCCACGCAGTCGACAAAGCCAAACAAGCAGCTGCAGCAATGGCCGCTCAAGGCGTTGACGTTATCGCCACGATGGGCGACGGCGTCGTTCTTGGAACAATCCAAGGCGCCATCGATAGCAAAGTCTTCCTGATTGGCAACGGTGTTGACATAACAAGTGCTCCGGTCTCAGGTGCTGAGAAACTTATTCTAGCAAGCGGTTCCTGGCACTGGGACGCAATCTTCGAACAATGGTTCATCGATGTCCAGTCTGGCAAACCGGGCGATCAGGAATATTGGTCGGACATGAAGAACGGTGGCTTGAAGATAGACGGACCTTCCAGCATAGTCCCAACCGACGTGAGCAACGGCGTTAAGGATCTCGTTCAGAAAATGACGGACGGAGCGATCAGCACAGATCAATGTCTACCCTCATGCCACGACGCGAAGGCCGAAGCACCAACAGCGGCGCCCGGTCTCGACATGACGACAATCGGCATTGCGATTGTTGTCGCAGTAATCGTAGTGGTAGCCGCAATCGTCCTCCGACGCAGGAAACCAACAACGGCGAAGTAAACGGGGCCATAAACCCCCTCCTACTTTTTTGAAGTTGGAGAGAGGAGAACTGGGCAATTCAGCCCTTGCTGGGAAGACAGCCGATCAATGAAAGAGTCTCAAACCTTCACTGAGAATTTTCGGTCTGAAGTCCCAGTTCAAATGCGAGGTATAGTCAAACGTTTTCCCGGTGTCGTAGCAAACGACCACATAGACTTTGACATAAAACGTGGAGAAATTCACGGGCTACTGGGAGAGAACGGCGCCGGAAAGACTACGCTGATGAAGATTCTGTATGGATTGTATCGTCCCGACGAAGGTGAAATCCGCGTCAACGAGCGAGCTGTCGAAATCCCCAGTCCAAGTCAGGCCATTGGCTTGGGAATTGGTATGGTTCACCAGCATTTCATGCTCGTCCCTGACATGACTGTGCTCGAAAACATCATTCTCGGTCTCAAGGGCTCATTAGGTCTGAGCTTGGCGATGAAGGGAGCGGAGCAGAGGTTGCTGGAGATCTCAAAGCGCTATGGGTTGCCCGTTGACCCTAACGCGTACGTGTGGCAGTTGTCGGTTGGCGAGAAGCAACGTGTTGAGATCCTGAAAGCTCTGTATCGAGATGTCAAAATCCTGATACTCGATGAGCCTACTGCGGTTTTAGCTCCGCAAGAAGTCGATCCACTGTTCAAAGCCCTTGCCGATCTAAAGAAGGAAGGCTTAGCCGTTGTTCTCATCACCCACAAGTTAGATGAGATCATGAGAGTTGCGGACCGTGTCACAGTATTGCGCAATGGCAAGCACCTTGCCACAGCGAATGTGAACGACACGAATCCTAAAATCCTAGCGCAACTGATGATTGGCCGCGAGATTGGATACGAATTCAAGAAGGAAAGAGTAGACAACACGCAAATAATTCTCAGTGTAGAGAGATTACGCGCCCTCGATGATAGGGGCGCAGAGTCTGTTAGAGGCGCCTCATTCTCTATTCGGCGCGGAGAGATCTTCGGAATTGCAGGAGTATCGGGAAACGGTCAAAGAGAGTTAACCGAGGCCATTATGCGTTTGCGGCCCACCCTAGCAGGAAGAATCCTCCTTCGCAACAAGGACATCACCAATCTTCCTCCCTATGAGATTCCACGCTTGGGAGTAGCGTACATCCCAGAGGAGCGTCATCGTGATGGCTCAATAGGCGAGTTTTCAGTTGCGGATAACCTTATCCTGAAACGGCAACGAGATCCCACAGTCTCAAGAAACGGCTTTCTCTTGGTGCCGGACGAAATAGAAGCCGTAGCGAAGAAAATGGTTGCCGATTTTGACGTAAGAACGCCCAGCGTGAAAACAGCTGCAGGTTCGCTCTCAGGCGGCAATTTGCAGCGCATGATACTGGCCCGCGAACTCTCAGGGAACCCAGACTTGGTTGTGGCGGCCCAACCGACAAGAGGCTTGGACATAGCTGCGACGGACTATGTCAGAAGGAAATTGGTGGATATGCGAAACGCTGGCTCAGCGGTCCTGCTGATTTCGGAGGACTTGGATGAAACATTGACACTGAGCGACAAAGTCGGGGTCATGTACAAAGGAGAATTCGCTGGGATTGCATCGCCCCGGGAAGTTTCAGTGGAAGATGTAGGTTTGATGATGACCGGCGTGAAACGCATGGAAACGGTCGCAAGCTGAAATGCGATTATACAAACTCGAATTCACCGAACGCCCCTACGTCAGCCCTCGAACTACTCTAATCGCAACTGGCCTTGCCTACATCCTCTCCCCGCTCGTCATCATCTTGGTCATCGAAGCGGCCGGGATGAGCACGTCTCGAGCCCTCACAGCTCTGTATTTCGGTTCGATAGGTTCAATCTTCGGCCTAGCGCTCTCATTTCTTAACGCTACACATTTACTCATCCTAGGGTTGGGGATCACAATCGCCGCTAGGAGCAAGATCTTCAACGTAGGAGCAGAGGGGCAGCAGATCCTCGGTGCCATAGCAGCCATGTCAATTGGTCTAGCCCTCGCTGGCGTCAGCGGTACAATAGCCATCCTAGCAATGACCATAATGGCAATTATTGTCGGCGGCCTCTATGGAGCAGTGGCAGGCGTCCTCAAAGCAAAATGGGGGATCAATGAGGTGATCGTGACGATCATGTTGAACTGGGTCGCTGTTGAGGCGGTCAGCTTTGTTATTCGTGGCCCGTTGAAGGATCCGGAGGTGAATTGGCCTCAATCGTCGCTGTTGCCTAGAGATTCCTGGTTGCCAATTCTCATTGAAGGAACTAATCTGAACATCAGCCTCATCTTCGCCTTGCTTACGACGGTAGTTGTCTACATCTTCCTGTTCCGAACACCGCTAGGTTACGAGATCCGAGCCATAGGCGCAAACATCAACGCAGCCCGAGCCAATGGAATCAACGTAAACCGAGTGATGATTCTTTCAATGCTCATCAGCGGAGCACTCGCAGGGTTCTCTGGTGGACTATACGTTCTGGGCGTGACCCACCAGCTGTTGGATGTTAGGAGCTCTGGATCTACCCCGCCCTGGGCTTGGGGCTACACAGCTATAGTGGTCGCCATAATGGGACGACTGCACCCATTAGGCGTCGTATTCGCGTCATTCTTCTTCGGCGCATTACTATCTGGGATTTCCTCCGTCGCACGTGACCTAGCGGTACCTGCTCCACTAGTCGACTTGTCCCAGGGCATTGTAATCATGTTGGTTTTGCTGGGTGAAGCATTGTCACGATACAGAGTCAGATGGAGTTGAGCTGAGTGACAGAGAGTATCTACGTTCTGTTTCTTTTGCAGACTATAACCCTGAGTCTTCCGATAGCTTATGCGGCGTTAGGGGAATTGATCGCGGAGCGCTCGGGTGTCATCAACCTTGGGACCGAGGGGATGATGCTCATGGGGTCCTTTGCCGGGTTCTCCTTCGCATTCATCTTCGCAAACGCTTGGTACGGGTTGGGATTCGCCATCTTGGTTGGAGCACTGGTAGGTGTTCTGATGGCGTTCCTCTCCGTTTCACTAAAGATAGACCAGATAGTAGCCGGTTTGGGAATCTTCTTCTTCGGACTAGGCCTCTCAGCCTTTCTTTACCGTGTCCAGTTCGCCCAATTTCAGGGATTGCCATCAATTCGAGGTTTCGATGCGGTAAACATTCCAGTGCTCTCAAGTCTGCCCGTTGTTGGATCTTTGATCTTTGGAGAAGATCCCCTGTTCTACATAGCGCTCTTGATACTTGTCGCCACAATAGCTCTTCTCGATAAAACAATGCTCGGCCTTAAGATTCGGGCAGTAGGGGAGAACCCCGCAGCCGCCGACACTCTAGGTGTTAGCGTGACAAAGATTCGCTACCTGGCGCTCATAATCGCCGGCATTCTCGCCTCAATTGGCGGAGCTACATTCGTCATTGAGACGCATGTTTTCCAAGAGAACCTTACAGCGGGACGAGGCTTCATCGCAGTGGCTATGGTCTACTTCGGTAAATGGAAGCCTGTGCGAACATTTCTTGGCACCTTGCTGTTTGGTGGAGCCTTCGCACTTCTACCCTATGCACAATTCGGAGGTCTTTGCGTGACGTCGAACACGTGCATTCCATCCTACATCATACTCATGATTCCCTACCTCCTAACACTGGTCGCTCTCATTGGAGTCTCAAGAAGAGCTAGACAGCCTTCGGCCCTAGGCGTCCCATACAGAAGAGAAGCCGGATAGCCTTTCCATGTACTTTCGATTCAGCGGATAACGGTACCTCTACACCATCGGGGGAATTAAATCGCTTTTCAAGAAACTACAAGGCTCCTCTTGGCCCCATCAATACCTTTCACTTCAGAGGTCTAAGACGGTCATGGTCAAATAGCCAGCAAAATAAAGTTGCAGTTTAGTCCGAGAGCCTACCAGGGAAGTTCGATCGACCCGAATCTTCTTCACGTCAGATCTTCACAGATCTGATACATGTTTCATGAAGTTTCTTAATGCTGTCAAGTTCTATCGGGCAAGAAGATCGTGAAGGCCAAGAGCAGTATTTCTCGTGGAAGCCACGTTGAATAGTTTAATATACATACGCACAGCCAGCTTTGCCTTTAGGAAGAGGTTACTTGGCTAAGAAAGCAACTCCTGTTTTCGTTAGAGAGGCAACAGGCCTCGTTAAGTCAGTTTCCCTCTTTGACGCTGTTGCATTGAATCTCAGCAGCCAATCTACGGGCGTTGCGTTGGCGACTATTGGGTTCACGATGGCGTTGTTGCCGTCGATTTCAGGCGTTAACCTTGTATGGGCGACGTTGATTGGATTCGCATTATCGATTCCGCAGGTGATCGTTTACAGTGTTATGACAACCAGGATCCCGAGGACGGGCGGCGACTATGTATGGCTTTCCCGGAGCCTCAACGGCGTGTTCGCTAGTGCCTTGACATTCATGGGCTTCACCCTGCAGACTCTCGCTTTTGTAGCGTTGACGGTGCTTACGACTGTTTTCGCCATTGGCTCAGTAGGCGTTTCGTTAGGCAATATGCAGTTTTTGGGGTTAGCGTTACCTGGAAACATACAGGGCGCCGACACCTTATCTCAGTTCCTCATCGGAATGGCCATCTTTGCATTAATAATTGTAGTGAACGTTTTCAAACCCAAGCTAGGCTTCAAAATGGTTTCCGTGTTCACAATCATCGGGATCGTCACGATGCTCCTTGCTATGGGCGTGATAGCCACAGCGGGGAAGGCGGGTATTGAAGGTCAGATGGATTTTCTTAACTCAATAGGGGCAGACGCAACCTACGCGAGCGTCAAGAGTTCTTACACCGGACCCACTTTCACGTGGGAGGCGAACCTCTTCATCCTACCTTTCTTCGCTATCTTCGTTTATCCATGGATTACTGGAGGTCCGGCAGTGGCTTCGGAGATAAAGGGAAAGAATGCTTTGAAGTGGAACGTGCCGATCTCGGCCACTCTAAGTGCAGCTCTCTTGGCTGCGGGGTTTGCGGCAATGTACGCAGCTGGCGGACAAGAATTCACTAATGGTGCCCTAGCTAATCCGAAACTGGTATACGACTTCTCGTTCAACTTCTGGACATGGGCTATGGGTGTCTCTGGCACACCTGTCTTGGCAGCGGTTATAGGGATTGGATGGATTGTTTGGAACATAGCGGTCCTTGGATATGCGATAATCATATTCTCACGTTACGTTTTCGCTCAGGCGTTTGATAGGTTCCTACCAGCGAGACTTGCCTACGTTAGCCCAAGATATGGCTCGCCCCTAGTCGCTCATCTCTTCGACCTTATCCTTACAGCGGTGTTCGTTGGGGCGGCCGCGTTTCTATACGGGATTCTGTCATCCCTATTCGGTGTTGTCCTATCCGCGGTCGTCTACTTCGCCTTCGTAGGGTTAGCGATCGCTATCTATGGTGTACGGTCGCAAAAGGGAAGTTTGAGAGGAGTTTTGGCAGTGTGCGGAGTTCTAATGTCTGCAGTGTACAGCTTCCTAGCATACGAGTTCTTAGGTGCGCCAGATGTCTGGGGAGGGAATTACCTCGCCTACTTCTACATGGCCGCATCCTTCATAGCGGGGCTCGTAATCTACGTCGCGTCCAAAGCATATTACGGCAGACAGGGAATCGACATCGGCCTAGCCTTCAAAGAAATACCACCCGAGTAGAGCATTGGCTACAACACGTGCGATTCTTTGGAACCAAGTCGCTCCTTAATCGAAGCTGGTTTGGGATTCAGGAAAGCTGACATCCTAATACGCAACGGACAATTAGTCAACGTCCTTTCTGAGGAGATCTACGACGCCGACGTAGCGATATACAATTCAAAAATCTCGGCAGTGGGCGATGTAGAAGAATATGTTGGCCCTAAGACGAAGATAATTGATGCAAATAGAAGATACCTCGTGCCCGGTTTAATAGACGGCCACATTCACTTCGAAGTTAGCAAACTCTCCGTAACCATGTTCGCAAAGCTGGTCCTGCCTTTTGGCACGACATCAATAGTCACCGGCCTCGATCAAATATTCGGAATCGCTGGGCTCGACGGAGTGAGACAATTTCTCGAAGAATCCAAGAAGTCTCACCTCAAACTATTCTTCGCCGCACCATCCAAACTTCCATACACCATTCCGAAATCCACGTTACGATACGAATTCGGACCTTCAGAACACGAGAAATCAATCCAATGGCATGAAACCATTGGTGTCTGGGAAACAGTCACCGAATTCGTCCTAGGAATAGACCGGCAAAAGTTCACCCCAGACAAGACGGTCTGGCGTGCCTTACAGTTAGCCTCGCGGGAGAGAAAACCAGTCTTCGGCTGCGCTCCGATGCTGACAGGCCCCCGCCTAGCCGGGTACGTGTGTGCAGGCGTGAGATGCGACCATGAATGCTACTCTGCGCCTGAAAGCCTTGAGAAACTACGCAGTGGGCTCCGCTTAATGATTAGAGAGTCGTCCGTGGTACACTTCTTTGACGAAAACGTACGCATCGTAACCGAAAACCACGTCAGCACGAGGCGCATCGGCTTCTGTACGGACGACGTTACAGCGACCGACGTGCTGAAACGAGGGCATCTGGATAACCTAGTGAGGAAGGCTATCCGGTGCGGCGTCGAACCGATCAAAGCAATTCAGATGGCTACGTTGAACTGCGCCGAGATCTACCAGATCGACGACTCAGTTGGAAGCATTAGTCCAGGACGGTTTGCGGACATATTATTCGTCGAAAACCTAGCTGATTTCAGGCCGAAGAAAGTGATCGCTAATGGAGTAGTGGTCTCTTCGAATGGTGAAATCACAACTCCCGTCAAGCCTCCTACTCGCCGGGGACGAATGCTCAAGAGTTTCCGGACGAGGAAAATCAAACCCGAAGATATTACCATCAAAACGAACTATGACTCGAAGAACGTTCGCGTTCTTTCAATGCAGATATCGAAAGATGTACCTTTCGTCAGAAAATCGCGCGAAGTAATCCTCCCAGTTCAGGCGAAAATCGTTCCCCCCTCCCCTCAAAATGATGTTCTGTACGTGTCGGTGACTGAGAGGCATACCGGAACCGGAAAGACTGCGGTGGCGTTCATTAGCGGCTTCAAGATTCAAACCGGTGCAATCGCGTCTTCGCTTTCACCCGACGATAATAACATAATCTCAATTGGAGCCACCCCGGCCGATATGGCGCGGGCAATTCATTCCGTAGTTGAGATGAACGGCGGGCAGGTCGTAGTCCACGAAGGCGCTACCACAGCATCTTTACCTCTTCCAATCGGGGGAATCGTAGCCGACGTCGACCCCAAGGAAATGTCCAAGCAAGAGACTGAACTTGACGAAGCTGCGAAGAAGCTTGGCTCCAATCTTGAATCACCGTTCATGACCATGATATTTCTCTCAATAACTGCAATACCTGATTACGCGATAACCGACAAAGGTCTTGTCGACTGCGTAAGGTTCAAGTTCATAAATCCGATCATTGGTCCAGCCTGAGATTCAACGTAGCTCTCTTGCGGGAGATTGAGTGGTTGTTTGAAATTGAAGGTCGAAGCCGTTTAGCGGAGACGACTAGGACACTTGTCGATACGGCGATGGGGCGCGAGAAAGCTGACCTCGTCGTGCGAAACGCGTCCCTTGTTAACGTAAACTCAGGCGAAATCCTGGAGGAACAGGATGTAGCCGTAAAGTCCGACAGAATAGCATTGGTCGGCAACTGCACCCATACTATTGGACCTCATACACAGGTAATAGACGCGAAAGGGAAGTATCTCGTCCCCGGCTTCATTGATGGACATGTGCATATTGAAAGCGCGATGGTGACGCCGACACAATTCGTTAGAGCGGTCGCACCTCATGGTACTACAACCGTGTTCGTCGATCCTCATGAAATCACCAATGTTCTTGGGCTTGATGGGGTTCGCCTATTCCTCGAAGAAGCTCGAACGTTGCCCATGAAGATACTTGTTACGCTTCCCTCCTGCGTTCCGGCAGCTCCTGGTTTTGAGACCTCAGGCGCCGCCATAGGTCCGCGTGAAGTTGAAACGGCGATGGGTTGGAAGGGGGTTGTGGCGCTTGGTGAGATGATGAATTACCCAGGCGTGTTGAGTTCGGATGAAAAGGTGCATGCTGAAATTTCGGCTACTCTGCGGGCGCACCGGGTTGTGGAAGGACATGCAGTGGATCTCTTGAATGGAAAGCTGGCCGCGTACACGGCTGCGGGTATCACATCATGCCATGAGTCGACGAAGAAGATTCATGCAATGCAGAAGATTCGCCTTGGGATGTATGCGATGTTGCGGGAAGGCTCGGCATGGCGTGATGTTGCGGACACGATCCGTTCCATAACTGAGGAGAAAATGGACCCGAGGCACGTTTGTTTAGTTACGGATGACCGTGAACCATCCTCCATTCTCCGCGAGGGGCATGTTGATCATGTGGTACGTCGCGCAATAGAAGAAGGCGTCAATCCGGTCACTGCTATTCAGATGGCAACATTGAACGTAGCGGACCATTACGAATGCGCTCGCGAACTGGGAAGCATTTCTCCGGCGCGGTATGCGGACATGTTGATACTGGATAAGCTGACCACGGTGGACGTCAACACGGTCATTTCCGATGGGAAAGTTATTTGCCGGAACGGAAAGCTCTTGGTCGACATTAAGCCCTCGACATACCCAGATTTCGCTCGAAAGTCCGTTCATCTTAAGGAACTCCCCACATCAGAGGCACTAGTGGTGAAGGCAAAGGCTAGCGGAACGGTCAGAGTCCGGACCATTGGCGTTATTGGCGGGAGCGCTTACACTCGCAGCCTTGAATCCGAATCCCGGGTCAAGAACGGGGAAGTCACCGTCGACCCGGATGCAGATCTGGCAAAAATCGCGGTCTTCGAGAGACACCACGCTTCGGGCCGTTCGGCGGTCGGCTTCGTCAAGGGCTTTGAACTCAAAGAGGGGGCTGTGGCTTCAACCGTCGCTCACGACAGTCACAATCTGGTTGTCGCAGGGACTAATGATGACGACATGCTATGGGCGGTGAAGGCATTGGTCGATGTCGGCGGGGGGTTGGTTGCAGTCAAAGGCAGGAAGATACTTGCGCAGGTTCCGCTTCCGATAGGCGGCCTGATGTCTGACAAACCAGTGGAAGTAGTATCAGACGAGGTCGAGAGATTGAAAGATGCATGGGTGAAGCTTGGGTGTTCCCTACCTTCACCATATATGACACTTTCACTTACAACACTTTCAGTGATTCCGGAACTCAGAATCACAGACAAGGGGCTGCTGGACGCGGTGAATTTCAAGTTCCTTAACCCAGTCATCGAGTAAGCCCTAACTTCCATCCTAAGCTTGGCTAGACTTCAAACGAATCGATCATTGCCTCGACGTCGTCGCCGAGCGGATAGAGTATCGGGCATGTGCAGCCTGTGCTATTGTATTCCTCAACTTTCCTTAGACAATCGTCAGCGGTCCCGCTAGCCGTGATTAGCTGGACCAGCTTATCGTCTATCAGTGTCTTTGCTTTCTGGAGCCCACCCGGTTTCGCAGGCCACCCTCCCAGGGCTGTCTTAACTTCCTCGATTAGGGACTCCTTCACGCCGCTGGCCTTGGCTATGTGGGGCTGTTGGCCAAGGTACTGAGCAACTAAGGGTCGGGCACTGTCCAGCGCCTTGTCCGCGTCCTCATCAAGGGAGCAAACAATCAGTTGCGGCCTATCGATGTCCTCCCATTTCCTGTCGGCTTTTTTCGCG
>JAHFFU010000157.1 GCA_023247835.1 Candidatus Bathyarchaeota archaeon | reverse complement strand
GCGTTATGGACTGCGCGTAGAAAGCCCCAACGTCAGCAGGATTCTTGAGAGGCCCCAATAGAGGAACGAGAAGTTTCACTCACCTCTCTTGCGTATTAGGTATCTGCCGCCAAGTTTGGGGTAAGGGAAGTGGAAACCTTCTGCGAAGCATGCAGCCCGCCCAGAATTCCCCGGTACGAGGGCCAAAACCTTCTATTGGAACGCGTGGACTGCAACTGTAAATGCCCGGACACGGTCTTCGAGCCGCGGGGACCCAGGTGCCCCCGCTGCGACCACTCCGTAAAGATCGAGCTGACAGACAGGTGGGACGATCCGTTCCTTTGGATTGATCCAAAGACTCATAGTCCTGTCAGGCTCGACGAAGTCAGACCGGCGACTGAGTAGGCTTTATCGTCTTCATCTTTCGGTGCTAGGATTTTCTCATTCCGTTCGCATATGGCGCAAAGTAATTAGCCTGCGCTCTTGGGAAGACTCGCTGGATTCATTTGGTTTCTGAACTTCCAACCACCAGTCTACGTTGGACCTGCGACCCCAAAGTTATCGGCGCAAAGTCGACAGAGGAACTGAAACCTCTCGACGTAATGGTTGGCCAACCGCGCGCTTACCAAGCACTTTTGTTTGGGTTTAACGTAAAAGAATCCGGTTTCAATATTTTCGCGGCCGGGCCACCGGCAACTGGGAAGACAACCACCACAACCGACTTCCTAGAGGACGTTGCGAAAAAATTGCCCACCCCTCAAGACTCATGCTACGTTCACAACTTCGAGGATGAATACCAGCCCAAGACACTCCGCTGCCCCCCTGGGTTGGGAAAGGAACTCAAACAGGACATGCGTGACCTAGTCCAAGCCGCACGGATTGCAATTTCACAATTGTTCGAAGGGGACGACTACGCCGTGAAACGAGACGAAATGTCTCGAAAAATGAACCAGAGGCGGCAAGATGTGATCACACGGATGGGGAAGGCCGCAGAAGGCGAGGGATTCGCTATGCAGCTTACGGCCCTCGGAATATCGTTGGTACCAGTCGTGAAAGGCCGCCCACTGTCGGAAGAAGATTTCCTTTCGCTGCCCAAAGACACCCAACAGAAGTTTGCTGAAAAACGCGAGACGCTCAAGGAGAAACTCGAGCCCCTACTGAGAGAACTTCGCGACCTTGAGTTGAAAGCACGGGATGAGATGATAGAATTCGACAGAGATGTAACCCTATACGCTATTGAGCACCTGATGGCGAACCTCCTCGAGAAATATAAGCAGCATAATGAAATCACTAATTTTCTGCAAGAGATTCAAACCCACATCGTGGAGGACCTGGACAGGTTTAGGAGACGGCGAGGGGAGAAAAAGGAATCTGGTCAAGAAGCTTGGGCCGATGAGTTAGCCTTCCGAGTTTACGATGTAAACGTTATCGCCGATAACTCAGGCGTTCAAGGGGCTCCCATTGTCGTTGATCCCAACCCCACCTACGATAATTTGCTAGGCCGAATAGAGAAGGAAAGCCAGCTCGGAACTCTGACCACCGATTTCACACTAATCCGTGGCGGCTCTGTACACAAGGCGAACGGCGGTTTCCTTATCATTCGTGCGGAGCAACTCCTTCGCGACCTGAGTGTTTACGAAGGTTTGAAACGCGCGTTGAAGGCTGGGGAGATACTGATTGAAGACTTGCCCCAAAGAGTGGGTTATGCGAGTGTAAGGAGCCTTTCCCCCCGGCCCATTCCTTTGGATGTGAAAGTTGTCCTCATCGGCGGCTCTTCTACGTATCAACTTCTCTTTGCATACGATCCTGAGTTTCGCGAACTCTTCAAGGTAAAGGCGGATTTTGATTCCACTATGGAAAAAATGGAGGGCAATCTGCGGAGCTATGCTGGCTTCTTCACAACTTTAGTTTCAAACGAAAACCTGAAACACCTCGATGCCTCAGCGGTGGCTCGACTTCTCGAGCATAGTTCCAGGATTGCGGAAGACCAGAACAAGCTTTCAACACAATTTGGGCTCATCGCAGATGTGGTACGTGAAGCGCACTTCTACTCTTCCCAAGAAAATTCGAAGTACATAACGGCTGCCCACGTGGAGAAAGCTGTCGAAGCCAAGGTCTATCGTTCAAACCTCATACAGGAGAAAATCCGTGAATACATTCAACGGAATGTGATTTTTATTTCAACTGAAGGCGAAGCTGTTGGTCAAATCAACGGATTGTCGGTTCTGAGCGTAGGCGACTTTTCCTTTGGCGCACCGTCACGCATCACAATTGCCGTTGGGCTCGGAAAAGAGGGCCTGATCGATGTTCAAAGGGAAGTTAACATGAGTGGCCCCATTCACGGAAAGGGCGTCATGATCATTGCTGGTTATTTGGCTTCGAAATTCGCACATGACAAACCATTGACCTTGTCAGCTAGGATAGTTTTTGAACAGAACTATGAAGGAGTTGAAGGCGACAGTGCCTCAAGCACAGAATTGTATGCACTCCTCTCCGCATTGTCCGGCGTTTCAATCAAACAAAGCTTCGCGGTAACCGGTTCCGTGAACCAGAATGGCGAGGTCCAGCCAATTGGAGGGGTCAACGAGAAGATCGAAGGCTACTACGAAATCTGCAAAGCGAGAGGACTCAACGGTCAGCACAGCGTAATCATCCCGCAAACTAACGTTCAAAACCTCATGCTAAAACAAGAAGTAGTGGAGGCCGTAAAGGCTAGCAAGTTTCACATCTATCCGGTAAGGACAATCGAGGAAGGAATCGAACTTCTGACTGGCGTTCCAGCAGGAAAACTGCTGCAAAACGGGGGCTACGAGGAGAACTCTGTTTACGGCCGGGTTGACAAACGGTTACGGGAGATGGCGGAAACCGTTAAACACTTCCAAGCCTTCGCAATATAGCGGGAGGTTCGTTTACTCTAAGACGTGGATACTCTTCTTCGCGCACATGTCTTGAGTACCTTTGGCTAGATTGACAACATGAAAATTTCGCTTGGAAGGCTCCGAGACCCGAGAATTCATTTGCGTATTTTCGAGGACACGAGATGGTGGGCCCGGAGGGATTCGAACCCTCGACCAGCAGGTTCCCCCGTTCCGCATATGAGCTTCGACTTTTGGTTTCTGTCGCTCTAGCCTAGCTGAGCTACGGGCCCAAATAGCGTGTGGTCATTCTCAGCGCTTTCCTTCAAAAAGCTTCTCAGAGTCCGCATATACTCGCCATTTCTAATACGCCAACCATCCATGAGAACAATCATTAACATGCCTAAGGTTAACGATCGAGATTACCACCTACGAACAGAGCATCAAAATCAAACCCCTGTTTCATAGAGAAGTACGTAACATGCACATGATTGGTGACCAGGCGGCGTTGGGCATGAATAAAGGGCCTATGAAATGATAGCCATAGGACACCTAGGCCTATATCCCTAAACCTCGAGCATATGTGGAGCTGATCTTGAATGTCGAAACCAGAAGACATCGGTTTCAATCCACTCGAGGAACTTGATCGAAGCGAAGCTCGCATCGTTGTCAGGCTAGAGTTTAGGCGATTTCGTAAGCCTGTCACACTCATACAAGGGCTCCCTGGCGCGCGCTTGGCGGAGATTGCTCGGGAACTGAAGCGACGGTTCGGGGCCGGGGGAACCACTAAAGGCGGAGAGGTTCTACTTCAAGGAGACCATCGAGGTCACGTCAAAGGCGAACTCGTCAAGTTGGGCTTCCCTGCGGATCATATTGATATGATCTAAGAAATGGGATGGTGGTGCTCCGGGCGGGATTTTCAGCGATTGCACATTCGCTTTTGAACCCGCGTCGCTGACTCTCTCCACATGGTCGAGAGGCCAGCATACTCTCGGCGACAAGCGCCTTGACCGGGCTATATTCGGTAGCTGAAGCTTCTACCGGAGCCCCAACTGCCCGGAGCAATCCGACTAACGCAGTCGCACGCTATTT
>JAHFFU010000156.1 GCA_023247835.1 Candidatus Bathyarchaeota archaeon | reverse complement strand
TGACTCCCGTCTGTCTCGCTAGGTCCTTGTACATCATCCTCCCATCAGTCTGTAGAAGTTCGATGATACCCACATCAATTCTGTCCAGTCTGATAACCATTAGAGCCTCAGCTTTTCAGCGATGATAAGTAACTTGCGATTCTTCTTTCACCGAAGCTAAGCACCGAGATTAACACGAAACGAGCCTGTCACCGTCGATTATTTGCTTTCTCGGCAAGAATGGCACCCCTAGCTTTCATTCCCTGAAAGACGCTACGTTCCTAGGTCATATAGTTGTATAGGACGTTTGTTCGCGGGTGTTCTATCGTATCTAGCCGCGTTGGACTGGGTATTGCAAATCAAATTCGGTGCTCAAGACAGGTTTTTGGCCTGCTCAACGTATTCTAGAACTTTTATCCCGCGGTCACGAGCGTTTAGTTCCCGGAAAAAGGGTAGCGGGTCAACGCACTGTTCTGGTGGTATAGCGCCTCGAACGTTGATCTTTCCTTTCCCCAGCCATTGAGCAGCAATTGAGGGCGGCACTCCTGTACCCACTGTGCCTCCGCCGATCTTCCATCGTTTCTGAGGTACGCTGATAGCATCATATCTGAGTTTGACTGAGCGTCCATTCTTCTCGCCATGGAGCTCTACTCTCTGGACATCCACGTCCAGCTCGACTTCATGCGGCTTCGGAATGGAGTCTACAACAGTGGCGAGGACATCGTAGGGCAAGACATCTTTGTCACGCACCTTGACTGGGTCACGGCTCGCTAGACCCATCTTCACAAGCATCGTTATGGATTTTGTAAACTCCAGTGGGTACGCAACAATAAAGTCCATCTCTTGAACACCTTTGTCAAGAGTGAAGGGAAGAGTCGCCAATTCTGAGTGTATTGTATAGTATCCTTCAACTTCTCCTACAGGCTCCGGGAGTACGAAACGCTCCTTGCCTGAAAGCGGCGGAAGCTTCCGAAGTTTGCCCTTACGAAGAACAATGGGTGGCATTGTGAATTCGTCTAGTACAGTTCGAATTGAGTAAGGTGATTGAAAGACATCAGCTCCAGGCTTCACGGTCGCCGATCCACTTCTCAACTTGGCTGTTTGAATTCTGGCTAACTTGGTTGCCCCATATGCAGCCATTACGTTCATTGTGCCGGGAGTGCTCCCTATTCCGAGAATACAAGTAATTCCAGCGTCCTTTGCCTGCCGATCGAGCTTTAGCTGCTTCAAAGTCATGTGGTACAGACCTCCTAGATCAAGGTAGTGAATGCCGGCTTGGATTGCAGCTTTCATCACGAAAAGGTTGAGTTGATACCAAGTGGAGTTTACTGCCACATCCCAATTTTTCATTAGCTTTGCAAGCTCATCGGTCTGTCGGACATCGGTTTGCAGGGGAACGGCTCGATCTGTCTTGAGGGCTTTTGTTACTCGTTGCACCTTAGAAAAATCGAGGTCAGCTACACCGACCTTTTCGACGCCGGGACTTTCGAGCAGGTCTCGGATCGTGACCTGCGCCATAGCGCCGGCTCCTCCAAGTACGAGAATGCGCATTGTCGTGCGCTTCTCGATCGATTTCGCGGTTAAGAGTCTTTAGCCATTTTGGCTGGGAGCATGAATGCTTTCCGTAATTCAAGGGAAGGCTTATCATACCTGAGAAGGCGAACGATGCGAGATACCGTATGCCGCGACTTAATGTGGAGAAATCCATGGCCTTACACAAGGAGGCTCTGAAGGTCTTACCTGCTGGTGTGAGCTCTAACGCACGTCTTTGGAGACGTGTCTGCCCGATCTACACTCCTTGTTCTCTATTTGTGGAGAAGGCTGTTGGGTCGCACATCTGGGACGTAGATGGCAACGAATACGTTGACTATCGGCTAGGGTATGGGCCGGTAATCCTCGGCCATAGCTATCCTCAGGTCCATGATGCAGTGCATAGTGTCGATGAGAGGGGCCTTGTGTATGCCTTTTCACATGAATTGGAGATCAAGGTAGCGAAGCAGATCATTTCTTTGGTGCCGAGTGTCCAGATGGTGCGTTTTGCAAACTCCGGGACAGAAGCGACAATGCACGCGATCCGGGTTGCCCGAGCTTACACGGGCAAAGAAAAGATCGTGAAGTTCGAGGGGCACTACCATGGGGCTCATGACTATCTGCTGTTCTCCACCGAGCCAGAATTTACCGACGTTCAAGGCGACGTGCCTGCGAGAGCGTCGCCTGCATCACTCGGGATTCCAACGGCTATTCGAGAACTCGTCATAGTGCAGCGATGGAATGATTTCCCTGGTCTAGAAGAGACGCTAAGAAAGCACGGAGATGAGATTGCTGCGATTATCACAGAGCCTGTGATGGGTAATTCTTCAGCGATTATGCCCGAGAAAGGCTACTTGGAGTTTCTGCGAAAGGTCTGCGATGAGTACAACATAGTTCTCATCTTCGATGAGGTCAAGACTGGATTTCGTCTTGCTCGTGGGGGGGCTCAGGAAGTCTTTGGGGTCAAGGCTGATCTTGCAACATTTGCAAAGTCCATGGGGAATGGTTATCCAGTTGCGGCGATTGGTGGGAAGCGTGAAATAATGGAGTATATCGGACCGCATAAGGTTGTTCACGGAGGCACTTATTCAAGCAACCCACTCTCCTTAATGGCTGTTCACACAACGCTGAATCTGTTGGCTGATGGTCAGGTGCACAGCTATCTTAATGACTACGGCAGACAACTGATGAAAGGCATTGATGATATTCTTACTGATGCTCATCTACCTCATCGGATCTTAGGGCTACCTCCAATGTTTCAGATATTGTTCACAGACCTTGAAAAGGTTAGAGAATACAGGGACCTTGCAAAATGCGACCTGGACCTCTACGGTCGTCTTCAGCTTGAGCTACTTGGTCACGGAGTGATGTTTGATGAGGACAACATGGAGGTATGCTTCACATGCTATTCTCACAATAAAGACGATCTTGACAAAACACTTCGGGCAATCCAAGCAAGCATTCCCATAGCTAAGGCTGCAACTGTAGCGCCTCGGCCGACTGAGTGGTGATAACTTTGAAGAGGTCGGCAGCTCTACAAACAAGGAGCTACTTCCATACCGTTAATCCCGCCACCGGCGAAAGTATAGCAAGATACGAGCTGCTTTCATCGGACGAAGCAATCGGTGCAGCAAAGAGGGCTCAACGAGCTTTCCAATCGAAATGGAGTAGCCTTTCGATTGCGGAAAGATCTGATCATCTGAGAACTCTGGCTAAGGTTCTCCGCGCCAAGAAGATAGATTATGCGAAGCTCATAACTAGGGAGATGGGCAAGCCGATTTCTCAATCAGAGGCTGAAGTAGAGAAATGCGCCTGGACAGCTGAAGTGTATGCGGAGAATTCGGTGAAATGGCTTGCTGATGAATTTGGAAAGACTGATGCAGAATTGAGTTATGTGACTTTTCAGGCCCTGGGTGTTGTACTTTCAATAATGCCTTGGAATTTCCCATTCTGGCAGGTCTTCAGGTTCGCCATTCCTGCCCTTGTAGCTGGAAATACTTCGGTTCTGAGGCATTCGACTGCTTGTCCCGGTTGCTCGCTTGCAATCGAAGAATCATTTGAAGAAGCTGGGTTTCCTGAAGATGTGTTTAGCTCGATTGTAACAGATCACGAAGTTGTATCAAGGCTCCTAGAATCAGACCATATACATGGGGTTTCCTTCACGGGAAGTGTGGCGGCTGGTGCCAGAATAGGAGAGCTGGCTGGCAGGAATTTGAAGAAATTTGTGCTGGAACTTGGTGGAAGTGATCCCTTCATTGTGCTTGAAGATGCTGATGTCGAAAGGGCAGCGGAAGTAGGAGCGAACGCCCGATTGATAAATTCGGGTCAGAGCTGTATTGCGGCCAAGAGATTTATTATTGTCAAGTCGGTTGCCAAGAGATTCGCTGATCGGTTCATTCGGGAATTCGAGAAGAAAAAGACTGGAGATCCGATGGATCCGAATACA
>JAHFFU010000155.1 GCA_023247835.1 Candidatus Bathyarchaeota archaeon | reverse complement strand
ACCAGTTGAACCTCGGTTTGCAGTGGACCGGCGAGAGCCTATTCGGGTGCGCTGCTACTTTTGCAGCCACGTAATGGAACGGGACGATGTTCTCAAGCAATTTTAGTCAATTTGGAGTCGACGATTTGCCTTGGGCAAGATAGCGCTGATCGCGGACAGGCCCACGTCCACTTATTTCAAGGTCACTGGAATAAAGAACAGCTACGCTGTCAAAGATAGGGAGGATGCGGAGAAAATATTCAGGAAGGTCCACTCCGATGAAACAATCTCGCTTATCATGGTCACTGAACCTGTTTTCGAATGGATTCAACCAGTCCTCGAAAGGACCAAGAAGGAATTCCCAATGGTTGTTTCGATACCGGCGAAGGGCGGCCCCAAGGCTCAGGCCGATGTGCTAGCGCAACTCATCAAGAGGACTGTCGGAATAGAACTGAAAATGTAGGGGCCCGAACAGTATGGTAGCCCGGGGGAGAGGCTCGGGCATTTGCGTCATGCCTTTCGAACTCCCGTCGGAGGGTCCAAAGCCCTCTATGCTTCTGCGGGTCTGAACTGTCCACTACACCACCGGGCTACGGGTTGGTGAAAATCTGCGAGGACTATCTAACCTTTTGTCCCTCTCGGGGATGAAGACATAACCAAGTTGGGGTCTTAGGAGGTAAAGAGATCGCCGATGAACGCTCTCAAGCCAATCGGGTCCGAGCCAGCCCTCCTGCTTCGGCATCGCAGCGAGAGAGTTGTGTTAGTCGGTGATCTTCACATTGGCTGGGAGGTCACGCTTGCACAGCAAGGAATACACATCCCATCACAAACAGGAAAAATGTTGCAAAGACTCAGGACCATCATCGAAAAAGAACGCCCCTCACGCGTCATCTTGCTAGGCGATGTGAAACATAGCGTGACGGGGGCTGAGCTTGAAGAATGGCGAGATGTCCCAGATTTCTTTGAGGCATTGCTGAAGCTCGTGCCTTCTGTTCAAGTTATTCTGGGAAACCATGACGGCAACCTTGAGCCACTAACCCCATCGAAGGTTGAGATATTTCCGTCTAGCGGAACCGCGCTGTGGAGGCGGTTTGGGTTGCTTCACGGCCATGCCTGGCCGAATCCAGAGATTCTCGGATGCGAGACGTTGATACTCGGCCACCTTCATCCCGCCGTTACCTTGCGGGATGCCTTGGGCTATAGGTTGACGAAACCCGCGTGGGTCACGGCCACCTGCGACCCAAAGAAATTGCTTCGCGGAACCTTGAAGGCAGCAGGGGTTCAGCCTAAAGGCGACCTTGAAAAAGTTCTAATGGAAAGGTTTCGCGTGAAACTTGCGGCGTCGCGATGCGTGTTCGTTCCGCCCTTCAATGATTTCCTGGGTGGACGGCCGGTGAATTCCAAGAAGATTGATGAAACGCACGCGGGCGAGCGGCTTGGGCCGGTTTTGAGATCGGGGGCATTGGACATGGAGGATGCGGAGGTCCACCTGCTCGATGGTACCTATTTGGGGCGCGTTAAGCAGTTGAGGTTGTTCGGATAGGTCTAGTTCAGCGGTGGCCAGACGGGTTGTCGCAATTCTGGCAGTACCAACGCCTGTGGTTGGCTGAGTAATAGAGTTCCCTTCCACAGGTGGGACACATTGGCGTCTTTGGCGCCATAGCGGGCTGGCCCGGCATTCCGCCAGGACCTGGAAACGGAGGAAGTGGACCGCCCATCGAACCGCCGAACATTGGGCCGCCGAGCATCGGGCCGCCGATCGGTGGCATGGGCGCTCCTGGGGGACCGGCCATCCCTACACCTGGAACGGCTTCGCCCAAGACCGCGACGGGGCCATACTTTGCTATGACCTCACCGAGGCGGCCGTAAGTCATGAAAAAGAAGAATGCCGGAAGAAGCAAAACTGCCGTTGGAAAGAACGTAGCTGGCGCGACGAGAACCAAGAATACTGGGATCATGAACAGCACTGCGAAGAGTAGGGACCACCCACGCGCCTTCTCATAACGGCCTTTGTTGATGTTGCGAACAGTTCCGAAGTAGACGAGTCCAAGGAAGATTATGACTATAAGAAGACCTACTACACCAAACCCAAGGTACACGAACCATGACGGCGCCAATCCAATGCCAGGGAATGTGAGGATTAGCAGAATTGCTCCGATAATCGGTATGCCGACTAGCCAGGCTGGTAAGACGGGGGGCAGTGTTACTGGGAATGGAAGGTAGGGGGAGGCCAACAACCCGAATGCACCTATCGTGAGGACAATTATGAACCAAGGAATAGAATAGATCAGTGTCAGAACATATCCTAACACTGCGTAGTCATGGGCCCCATTGACCTCTGGGGGCCGAATAACCACCGGCTTCGCTCTGTCTTCTACAATCGCGGGCGCCGGCATTAAGACAGGTGCAGGTTCCATCCTGAAGCCTCGGTAAACAGTAACCCTCGGTTAACGAATCACATAACAATTGCCGCATTCTCGGTAGGCCAGAATAAGCTTGGATAGGGAGCCTTCATTCTCCAATCCACCGTTAACCAAGCATCAGTTAGTCAAAACTCGTTGACACCGAGGTGTTGATTTATAGAGGGAAGGTAAAGATGAAACGCCCATGGAATTTTAGGGCAGACGAGAAACGTTTATGACACGTCTGGCCGGCTTATAAGCGAAAGGTAAAGGCAATGAACTTCGTTTACTTCGTCACACCGATAATGGCCCCAATAGAATGCCAGCCTCAGCCACCCGTAGTGTACTTCCCCATTAACAACGTCAAGTACAGATTCCCAATACCCGTCCAGTATTCGACCCCACCCGTAGCAGTTCTCTAGACAAGCCTCGTCGATCCGTTGTAGGGCGACCGACACGGGGGACGGCTGCCACCCGTTATTTGTTTCGCGCTTTCCATGAAGATTTGTTCGACAGCTGAAACGATTTAACGCTTTTCAACAATCAAGCGATACATGTTGGAAAGCCCATACAGAGCTTTCGTTAGTCCACTTGAGTATAGAAAATCCTCGACGGAAATGGTCGGGTCATGACATGTCATTGGTGGACCGGGCGGGATTCGGACCCGCGACCTTCCGGTAGCTTGGTCATGTACTTGCAAACCGGACGTTCTTCGGCCCAGTGAAGGCTTGGTATACCAGGCTGAACTACCGGCCCACTTTCCCTACACCGTCTGACTCGAACCTTTAACCCTTACCCGCCTTCCGCGCGCATTATGATAGATGCGGATTCCATGAAACAGTTCACAATCGTTCAAAGGTCAGGTTTGTTACGTTCTTAGCATTCTGCAAAGAGGTTAGGCATTCTTCGCATACCCTCTTCTCAAATTCACTCGCAACAAGCGCCTCCTCATCAAACAAAGGCATCGAGGAGGATTGAAGGTACTGGGCTGTGAACTTAGCCATCCTTGTCGCTGGCTTCTTCTCGCAAACTTCGCACATACCGGGCCCGCTTCGCCTCAGCATTCGATCGATAATTACACCCACCATCCGCGAATCCGGCACGCAGAACTGAAATACAGCTGCCGGGCTTCAAAAACAATGTTGAGGGCCGCCGAGGGGAGTTTCACGTCGCGAGAACGACGCTTTGAACCCCTCCCGTGAGGTCCACAGCCTTGTACCCACCGTGTGGTGGTTCATACGCTACCAAGTTTCGTGGAGTTGGTTGGACTCCTCTACGCTACGGCGGCCATCGCGGCACGGTGCAGGTCTGTTCTCATATCAACCTTTCCAAGCTTCCATACGCGCCGCGAGTTTCGTAAATGCCCGGTGAGAATCGAACAGCTTTTCTTTACACAATAGCTCATCCCCGCCTAGGAGACCGCTCTCTTGATCAGGCTTGGCATGCACGTTTCAATTTCGGGAACAATAGATCAAGCGAACGACCGCGCCCGCGAACTGGGATGCGATACATTCCAAATGTTCACCAGGAACCCGAGAGGTTGGAAGTACAAGAAGCTGGATCGAGAGGAAGTTGGAGAG
>JAHFFU010000154.1 GCA_023247835.1 Candidatus Bathyarchaeota archaeon | reverse complement strand
CCCCATCGCATACTACGACATCGTCCATCATGTCCTCCAACTCAACGGAGAAAAGTTTGCTGAAAGACGCAAGGGTTCAGATTGGGAGGTTCGGGCTGAGTTTGACCCGAACGTAGCCCTGATAAAATTTCATCCCGGTATTTCAGTGGGAATGATTGACTGGGCGACGGCCACGGGGTACAAGGGCATCGTTCTCGAAGGGACAGGGTTAGGCCACGTCGGCGACGCCATATTTCCGGCGCTCGAAAGGGCGGCAAAGGATGGGATCGTAGTAGCTATGTGCTCCCAGTGCGTCTGGGGAAGGGTTCACATGAACGTCTATTCCACCGGAAGGGACCTGCTGAAAATCGGAGTCCTACCACTCGGTGACATGCTCTCCGAAACCGCGCTGGTCAAAATGATGTGGGCTTTCGGGCATGAGAAGGACCCAGAGAAAGTCAAGGAGATAATGGCTACGGACATAGTGAACGAAATCTCGGACAGGCGCACGTTAGAGGCCGCCGAAGATTGAGCTACGAATCAAAGCCCCTACCAGAGATCAAGGTCGGCCTAGAAATCCACAGGCAACTTGACACAGAACACAAACTCTTCTGCGCTTGTCCAACCGATTTCGCTGAATCTGAGCCCGAAGAAAAGTTCCTGCGTAGACTAAGGCCTACACAGAGCGAGCTGGGCCAAGTCGATCAAGCGGTACTCTTTGAATTCCACCGCGGCAGAAGCACACTCTACGAGGCAGATAATCAGACATCCTGCCTCGTCGAAATGGACGAAGAACCACCAGGCACACTAAACGCCGAGGCGGTTGAGGTATGCTTGACCGCGGCCTTGTTGATGAATGCCAAACCTGTCGACGAAATTCATGTTATGCGGAAGATCGTGATCGACGGCTCGAACACTACAGGTTTCCAACGCACCTGCGTGATTGCGCTCGACGGAGCCCTCAAGGTTGACGGAAAAGAGGTCCCAATTCAACAGATTTCCTTGGAGGAGGACGCGGCACGGAAGACTAGTCAATCCAGTGACACGGTTGGGTATAGGATAGACCGCTTAGGTGTCCCTTTGATAGAGGTCACGACCGCGCCTGTCATAGAATCCCCTGCCGAGGTCGAGAAGGTTGCATATGCAATTGGCACAATCCTAAGAGCTACCAGAAAGGTGAAGAGAGGTCTAGGAAGCATTCGGCAGGACCTGAACATTTCGACCCCAGGCGGGGCCCTCATGGAGATTAAAGGAGTCCAGGAACTTGACCTGCTGAGCAAGGTCGTGGAAACGGAAGTCAACCGCCAGCGGACATTGCTTGAAATAAGAGACGAACTTACGCGAAGGGGCGCAAAGCCTGACTCGATTGAAAGGAAGTATACGGACCTCTCCGACGCATTCGCCGCCTCAAAAGCTCGAATAATGAAGGAAGCTATCTCGAAAGGCGGCGTCGTACTAGCGCTTAGATTACCAAAATTCGCCGGACTCTTGGGAAAAGAACTCGCCCCCGGTTTGCGGCTTGGGACGGAGATGTCGAACCGCGCCTCTTTCTGGGCTGGGGTCGGCGGCATATTCCACTCCGACGAACTCCCGGGCTACGGTATATCGGAAGAGGAGGTTCGCCGGGTAAAGGAACGATTGAAGGTCGGAGGCGACGATGCTTTCGTCCTAGTCGCTGACGAGAAGGCTAGGGGAAACGAGGCTTTAGATGCGGTCGTCAACCGCGCAACCGAATCACTCGCTGGAGTCCCCGAAGAGACCCGCACCGCGATGCCTGACGGGACCACGAGGTACATGCGGCCTAGACCTGGCGCCGCCCGCATGTACCCGGAAACCGATGTCCCACAAACACCCGTCGCAAAAGAGTTGGTCACGAAGCTGAGGGCAAACCTTCCGGAAACACCTGAAACCCTGACCAAACGACTAGTCGATCGATACTCCCTGAACCAAAAACTGTCAAAACAGGTGGTCGACTCAGATTACCTCACGCTCTTTGAACAAATAGCCGCAACCAGCAAAGTCCCGCCAACATTCATCGCCACTGTACTTACTGAAACCTGCAAAAGCCTTGAACGTGAAGGCATCCCGGTTCACTCCATCCCAGATAGCAAGATCCAAAGCATCTTCGGATTAGTTGATGAGGGAGCGGTAACCAAAGAGGCCCTTACAGACCTGCTGAAATGGCAGGCAACAAACCTCAACTCAGACCCAAGGGACGGTGTCAAGAACCTCGGGCTACGGATGCTTACCGAGCGCGAACTAGAGCAGATCATCGATCGTCACATAGAGAAGAACCAGAAACTTGTCGACGAAAAGGGCGAAGCAGCCGTCTCATCTTTGATGGGCTCGGTCATGTCCGAGGTGAGGGGCTCTATTGAGCCTAACTTGGTTACCAAGATGCTGAAGAAGAGATTGGCCCAAGTAGTTGGAAAGTAAGCAAAGTCACTCATTCGAGGAATTGAACGTCATCAACCAACCCGTCACTGTTCACATCTAACCCGCTGACGACTCGAGCGACTACATTTTGGTTCATTGAGTTGCCTTTGGCAATCTCATCTGTATATTTGATGAATGCGAGGACTGCGGCTCTTGTGCCCTGGTACGTGTTGCCTGCAATTACTATGTCGCGGCATTCCTGATTCATCGGGTTGACGATCATCTGAACGGCGCCTTCGTCCTCCCCCGCGTAGCTTCTGCCTGAGATTCGCGAAATCATGATGTTATGCCCCGTGAGCTCATATGTTATCGGTAATGATTCATTAACGGTCATCGTTACAGTGTTCACCCTTGGCCCGCCGACTAGAATGAGGTTTCGCAGAAGCTCCTGTTGCGATATCTCCGTATCCAAACGCACCACATTTTCCCTTGTAAGCGGTAGCAATGAACCTAAGAACAAAGCGAGGTCCGTGGCTCTATCACCGCACCTTGCGCGGCTGCGGAAGATTCCATGAGTATCCGGGCTGCCTAGCACAATGTGGCCGTTCAGGTGACCCAAGGAGATGAACGGGTCAAGGAGTTTGGAGGATGCTTCTGTGAGCGTTTGTTGAGGTAGACTTTGTTTGCCCTTCCCGGCGTTTCCGAATTTCGGGATGATCGCTATTGCCTTCTGCTCCGCCTTGTAGTACTTGGCCATCGCTCCCCTTTTCTTGACGGTTCTCTCCAAGCTCACGAATCCGGTTCGCTCGAGTTCCCTCAGGTGGTAGCAGATTACTTGTTCACTTGTGTTGAAGGCCTTCGCGAGGTCTTTTGCACATTTCTCACCTGTCGCTAGTTCATTGAGTATCCTCCAACGTGTAGGCTGTAGGACGGAATGCGCGAGTTTCGGGTCAGAGAAGACCCGAGTGGGTACGAGTTGGTCGGAATGCCTTTCCTTTAGTATTAGGTACGACATGGCTGGCAGAGTCTTTGAAACTACGATTAATAAAGTCACGTTTTGACCATTAAGGCAATTTTTGCCTATTCGGAGCATGTTCTCCGAGTAGCATCAGTCAATTTGCGTCAATTCATCAAATGGCCAGCATAGGAATGCTTATGATAGAACTATGGAGACCTCGGCGAATTCTCTCTTAGTTGGCGACGAGCATGTGTGGAATCGCGGCGGGCGTATTGAAAACGGGCAATGTTGGGCCCGTTCTTTACGATTCTTTGAAGCGTTTGGAGTACCGAGGCTACGATTCAGTCGGTGAAGCCACCATTAATGGTGGAAAAATCGTTGTGAAGAAGGATAAGGGAAAGATCGACGAGGTTGAAAGGAAGCTTCACATGAGTGATTTGACCGGTGTCATAGGAATAGGGCACACACGTTGGGCAACGCACGGGGCACCATCCCAAGAAAATGCCCATCCTCACACTGACTGCAAAGATCAGGTAGCCGTCGTACACAACGGCATAATCGAGAACTTCATGCAGCTCAGGCAAGAACTGGAAGCAGCCGGCCACAAATTCAAATCTAGAACCGATACAGAGGTGGTAGCACACCTCGTCGAA
>JAHFFU010000153.1 GCA_023247835.1 Candidatus Bathyarchaeota archaeon | reverse complement strand
TCCCCGTGGACAACGAACACCCGCGTCGTCTTGTCAAGTTCCTTCAAAGTCTCTTCGAGTTGGGTCTTTCCGCCGTGGGAGGAGAAATCGAATCTCTCAACTCGGGCGTTTACCTTCCTCGCTTTGCCATGCAAGATGAAGCGCCCCTCGTCCAACAATATCCTCCCCGGCGAGCCTTGAACTTGATAGCTGACTAGGAAAATTCCGTTGTCTTCGTTACGCGCAACGTTTTCCATATAGAAAACTGATGCCCCTCCTTTGAGCATCCCAGCCGGTGATACTATCACACCCTCGGTGCGGGCTGCACGTCTTCGGTCGTTCCAATTCTTAATTTGCTCTGCTTCTCTCATGGCTCTTCGGAAGAGCTGATCGTCCCTCAACGAGTTCGGATGTTGCTCCAACATTCTAATTGCATCCAAAGCCATGCCGTCAACGAAGACTGGGTGATTGAAGTTGTGATCGGCGAGCATGCAAATTATTTCCTGAGATCGGCCGACTCCAAAGGCTGGAACTAACACGGTTCCGCCGCCTTCCACAACCTCCTTGCAGGCAAGTATGAAGTTGCGTTCTGATTCAGCTCTGTCCGGGTGGTCCTCCATAGCGTAAGTGCTCTCAATGACTATTGCGTCTAAGTTCTTGTATTCTCTGTCAGCGCCGGGAACCAAGTGGGTCGGGATAAGATTGTAGTCGCCGGTGTAAAGGACACGCCTACCGTCGTCTTCCACTACTATCTGGGCGCTGCCCGGTATATGGCCGGCGTTGACCATGTGGATTTCGGCGTCGCCTACTTTGAATTTTGAATGGTATTCGACTGGAACGGCGTGGTTCATCATCGTTTCAAGGTCGAGGTACTCATACGGAAGGTAGTAACCGCTGAGCTTGATCATATCCCGCACGAGCACCCTGGTGAGCTTGAAGGTGGGTTCAACCCCGTAGACCGGTAGCTTCGAGTGGACGTAGAAGAGGGGTATCAGTCCGCTATGGTCAAGGTGAGCATGGGACAGGACAACCGCGTCCAGGTCCTTCGGCGAAACGTGTACTGGGAAGCCTATGTCGTGGTTTATCATAACGCCGTAATCCATTAGGATTTGGCTGCGGGCGCCTTTGACCGCGACGGCGGACCTACCTACTTCTTGGCATGCACCTAGGAATCGCACTTGCATACGTGATCAGCTAATCTAATCGTGAACCCAACTTATGTTCGGAAACTCTTCACCAATCTAAGAATGCTGCACTAGCCGTACATGCCGCGCAGTGAGCGGGCGGTCTGCTGCATTCGTTTGTCTATTTCCTCCTCGATATCCTCAGCATCGTATTCTAAGTCCCTCACGTCGACCCTAAGCCCGTACGCCTTCGACACCGCCTTGATTGCTGTGGCTGCCGCTTCTGGATCAGCGTGCTCGGCGGAGGCGTAGGGGAGCACCGCGATAGCGGGATAGTTCAACTTTTCAAATTCCCCTAACATAACGGCCAACGGGCCGTAGACGAAAAGGCCTGCTTCAAGTTTCGGATGTTTGATCTTCATTGTTTTCAGCGGATAGCCGCCGGTTGTGACTATTCTGACCCCGTCTCTGCCCGATTTCAGATTCCCATCTAAGCCCCCTATGAGAACGGCATCTCTGAACTTGTTTTCAATGATCCAGTGTGCCAGAGTCTTGGCGAATTCCGCCTCCTCCGCCCTATGGGGAGAAAACTCCAATTTCACTAGTACAATCCTACTGGCCCGATAGACCTCGAAAGGCGTCACTAAACCGCCTTCTGATGTTGCGATGAATGGCGGAGGGTGAGACACGTCGACGAATCCGATTCTCTTCGCCTTCAGGGCGTGAACGAGATATGAGACCGAAATATACCCCGTTTCACCGACGCCGTGAAAACCGGTAATGAGAGTGCAATTTCGAAGTTTGGTGGTTCGCACCATGAGGTTAACAGGCAAATGTAGTTTCCTCGAGCGTTCGCAAAAATTCTAAAATCTACTTGTTGAAGGAATGGTGGGACGGGTATAATAAGTTCGCTAGATAGCCCAACCGAATCTTCGCGATACTACGCGGACCATGAGCGAGGCTGAGAATAAAGTCGACGTCGCATTTTCGCAGTGCAGTTTCTCCTTGGCAGGTTTGCTTTTCTGTCGTTCTATTGTTGAATAGAAAAATGCTTATTTACTGGCCGTTTTTATCCTGAGTAGTCACCTGAGGTAACAAAAATGGCCTATCTCGCTGGTCAACCCGTACTCATCCTAAAGGAAGGATCTACCCGCAATAAGGGGCGCGACGCTCAACGAAGCAACATTACCGCGGCGATTATTGTCGCTGAAGTGGTCAAAACCACCCTTGGCCCTCGCGGAATGGACAAGATGCTCGTCGACAGCCTAGGCGATGTGACGGTAACAAATGATGGTGCCACTGTTCTCGACGAGGTTGATGTTCAGAACCCCGCTGCAAAGATGATGGTTGAAGTCGCTAAGACGCAGGACGATGAAGTTGGCGACGGAACCACAACCGCTGTAGTCCTAGCGGGAGGATTGCTTAAACGGGCAGAGAACCTGCTTGATGACAATGTCCACCCAACAACGATTGTGGCAGGCTACAAGAAAGCTGCAGACAAAGCGATCCAGATTCTTGATTCCCTGTCAGAACCCATTAAACTTGAGGACAAGGTTGCACTCAAGAAAGTCGCTATGACGGCGATGCACAGCAAGGGTTTAGGTGGTGCCCGTGAGCACTTCGCTGAAATTGCCATCGAAGCGGTTCAACTGGTAAAGGAAAGCGCGGCGACGCTTGGTACGCTGACATAGACAATATTCAGCTCGTTAAGAAGGAGGGCAAGGGTCTCCTCGACACCCAACTGGTTAGGGGTATAATTGTAGACAAGGAAGTTGTCCACCCAGGGATGCCGAAACAGGTAAAGAACGCGAAGATCGCGCTGCTGGACGCTGCCCTTGAAATAGAGAAGACCGAGATATCCGCGGAAATACGCATCAACGAGCCCACGCAGATGAAGGCCTTCCTTGACGAGGAAACTCGCATGATGAAGGAAATGGTGGACAAAATCAAAACCTCCGGCGCAAACGTAGTCCTCTGCCAGAAAGGAATCGACGACACCACACAGCATTACTTGTCGAAGGAAGGAATCCTAGCTGTGCGAAGAATCAAGAAATCAGACATGGAAAAGCTGGGAAGGGCGACTGGCGGTAAAATCATTACAAACTTGGATGACCTGAAAGCTAGCGATCTTGGCAAGGCGGACCTTGTTGAAGAAAGGAAGATCGGGGACGACAAGATGGTCTTCATAGAGGGCTGCAAGGACCCAAGATCGGTCAGCGTTCTGATCCGAGCAGGTCTTGAGCGCTTGGTCGACGAGGCCGAACGCGCGTTGAAGGACGCACTTTCCGTTCTCATCGATGTTGTGCAGAAACCGAAGGTCGTTACCGGAGGCGGAGCAATCGAAGCCGAGCTTGCCAAGAAGCTCAAGGACTACGCCAGCAAGGTTGGCGGTCGCGAACAACTTGCGATTGAAGCCTTCGCCGACACGCTCGAGACGATTCCGAAAACCCTGGCAGAGAACGCGGGTCTTGACCCTATCGACATTATGGTTGCGCTCCGCTTGGCGCATGACAAGAAAGAGGGCGGGATGCAAGGCGTCGATGTCTTCAAGGGCGGAGTCAAAGACATGAAGAAGCAGGGCGTAGTTGAACCAGTTCGAGTTAAGGAGCAAGCGATTAGGTCCGCTGCCGAGGCAGCGTCAATGATTCTGAGGATTGATGATGTAATCGCCGCCGCGAAGTCGCCTCCAACTCCACCTCCAAAGGGTGGAGAGATGCCGGAATACTAACCTGAGTTCCCCGGCAGGTTTCCTTCTTCTTTTTCTTGCACACTGTTAAAATAGCGTGCGACTGCGTTAGTCGGATTGCTCCGGGCAGTTGGGGCTCCGGTAGAAGCTTCAGCTACCGAATATAGCCCGGTCAAGGCGCTTGTCGCCGAGAGTATGCTGGCCTCTCG
>JAHFFU010000152.1 GCA_023247835.1 Candidatus Bathyarchaeota archaeon | reverse complement strand
CCTGCCTGCCCTGGGAAGATGAGGGTGACAGAAGAAGACTTTCAGGTCTCCGAACTGTTGAAGGTTGACGGCGTTTCCCTTGAACCAAATGACAGGTACCTCCCCCTCTACAAGGTCGAGAAGCATGGGATCGACACTTTTCACGTGTCTCGAGTACTATCGGCAGAGCTTCGGAGCAGACTATGCTACGCGGGCGTCAAGGACAAGCGTGCGTACGCGACCCAGTTCATGACGCCAACGAGCATCCACTGCCTGAGACCCCGGCTAGTGCAGAGTGCCAACTTCGTCGCGGAACTGGTAGGTTACGTTCCACATCCGATCTCTAGAAGGATGATGGTCGGAAATTCATTCAGGATCCTGGTTAGAGAGGCTTGTGACAGTATCGACGAGTCGATTCGCGAGGTCTACGCGCTGTGTGCCGCGCGCAGGCTGCCGAACTATTTCGGGCTACAACGCTTCGGGGCGAGGGACCCCGTGACCCACAAAATAGGCAGGCAACTCGTTTTGGGGAGATTCGACGAAGCGATCAAACAGCTCGTGGATCAGCCCAGGGCTGGCGAATCTGGGGCCGTGGTTGAAGCCAGGGCGAAGGCTGCAACTGGGGCGTACGAGGCCGCGTACAGACTCTTCGGCCGCGGGCAGGACCTTGAGAGGATGGCCGTCAAACGGCTAATGAAGAAACCGGACGATTTCGTCGGCGCCTTCAAGTCGTTGCCAATCGCGATAAGAAGATTCTTCGTCCATGCGTACGAATCCTACATTTTCAACAGAACGCTCAGCGAAGCGATTCGGACCGGTGTCGACTTTTCCAAGGCCGTCAGCGGGGACAACTGGGGCGCGCTGGGTTCGGATGGGCTGACGCTTAGCGATGTACACGGAGCAAAGGAGAGCCCGGCAGAAGGCGCGGTGCCACTTGCCCAACTCGTTGGCTACACCTACAGGGACTACGGCTCAAGGCTGGACAGTTTCACCACTCGCGTGCTCTCTGAAGAGGGAGTGAAGGCAAAGCAATTCTACGTCAAAGAGGCTCAAGAGATAAGCGCCGAGGGCGGTTTCAGGAGAGCGCCTCTGATCGCAAAAGATCTTGGGTGTACCCTTCAGGATGAGGGAGCGCTTCTCACATTCTCGCTTGCGAAAGGAGAGTATGCTACTACGATGCTAAGAGAAGTGCTGAAACCGGTCGACCCTGGATTATCGGGCTTCGGAAGCTAACCCTTTAGACCATACTAAAAGGGTTTGACTAAACGCATTTCTTTAAAATATTTGCACAATCAAGGAGTAACGGGTTGCTTCTTGGGGAAGAACTTCCTGTAGGGAAGAATGAGTCCCACTACAGATAGTAGTGCAAGGATACCCCGAAATTCCCCACCAAAGTAAGGTGGCAAACTCTCGAAGTAGGCTTCAATGAGGAGGAACGGCGGAGCGTAGAGCAATGCGAACCACGCCCACTTCCTCCCTCTTCTGTATCCAGTCACGCTGAGGAGAGTGGTCAACACCGCGAACACAAGAAACGCCAAAGGGTAGTCTCCAGGGAGATAACCCTCAGGATTAAGCCCGTCGGAGAGATTGAGATAAAGAAAAGCTTGTATGAATCCAAACAAGCCAAGGAAGAGGAAAATCAACCAAGCATACTTCTCGTACGCTTTCTCCTTTCTGGGTGCAACCATGGCCTGCCAATAGCTGTATCAGGATATTTATCCTTGTGAAAGGAAGCGAACCGTGCAAATGACTTTACAGAACCGTCTATTCATTACTTTGCCTCATTGAAATGACGCCTTTTAGCTCGTCGTGCCATTTCTCAAGGGTTTGGAGACCATTTGCCTCCTCAGTTACTGCTGCGTCGATGGCCTGTCTCACTTTTGGCACTCGAGGTTGCGCTCATAGTTCGGAGAGCCACACGTTGCGTGATTAGTGAGCCTTCGAGAGACCAGTCACCAAGTAGAAACAGACGCCAGGTACCCCCCATTCGATACAATCCACGGCTGTAGTGATCCTAGCTATTCCCTGCGTGGCCGCAGCAATTGTCTATTTTGGATTCTGCTTCGTTATGTGTTCTGTGTGGATGTTATGCTTTGTGTGGTTGCTCTTTTGACCGGCTCAAATATGAATTCCTTCAACCTTTTAATGATTATTCCCTTTGCAAAAAGACTTCCAAGCCTGTATTTTCCTTTCAGGGAGACATCGAAGCTCAGATTCATGCGGCTGCTGTTGTCCGATAGGATTTCAAAAGTGTAGGTGGCTTTCCCGTCGAGGCTGTGCCGGTTGATCTCCCTTTCGATTCTGTCTGGCAGAAATGTTCTCTGAGTTAGCTTAACAACGCCTTCGGCAATGTCATCTACTTCTAAGATGGTCTTCTCACCTTCCTCTCGTATTAGTCTGACAGATTTCATATCCGGGAAGATGTTTGTCCAATTTTGGTAATTGGCATTAACCTCAAAGACCTTGTCCCTGGGTGCTTGAATCACGTCCGAGACTTCAATGTGAATCATCTCTCTTTCGTGCGTCATTCGGTCAATTGTCCGTTAAAGATTTCGGTTCATTCCTACCTTCCAAGGTAAGTGACCTACCTGGATGGGCTCAAACCATACACCTGCGAATTTTTCAGGTCCAAAGTCCCTAGTCTGGATGAGCACCCGAATAGTCAAAGTTCAAAATTGTCATGATGGAACGGACGACTATGGGTAACAAGCTTCCAATTCGGTAATGCTAATAGTGAAGCACGCCACCTTGCACGCCACCTTGCTACTCCCAACGACTTATCTCTGAGAGATAGTGAGGATTACCATCGGGGTCTGCGAAAAACGCGAGCTTGGAAAGTAATCTATCAGTCTGCGGGTGTCTGCTTGATACTGGTTCCAGTCTTGGTTGTCATTGCGCTTCCGTCTTTTGGTACGGGCACGCTCGCCGAGAAACCGGTTCCTGAATCTCTGGGCCAGGCCGTCAGGGACATGTCATACATAGTCGGGCAGGAGTCAAATTATGATTTCCTGAACGGTATCTTCCATGTGGGGATCCCTCTTCTGTTGGTGCTTCCAGTATTCGCAGTCTACCACGAGTTGAAAAAATCGACCAACAAAAGGCAGGCGACTGCGACGACTGTCCTGGGCGGGCTCTCAATAGCGACAAGCGTTGCTCTCGCCCCTTTCGGATACTTGCTGCCGGGCTATAGCGATTCTTACGCACTGGCTACGAGCGAGGCCCAACGTGCCTCCCTCGTGTCGTCGGGGGGATTCGCCATCACATTGATGGGCGTTGGGGAGGTGGTGAGTGCTTTTCTTTTGTTCGGCTGGATTTTTTCTGTTAGCCTAATGTTGTTGTCGAGTAGGAGATTCCGCCCTTGGATATCTTACCTAGGCATGGTTGGTAGCATGATGGGACCGCTCGTAGGAGGTTTGCTGATCCTTGGCACCATCGTTGCACAGTCTTGGTCCGCCTTCTTCTTTACGTACATCCTGTGGAGCCCTTTCTTTTTCCTGACATTCGTTTGGTTCATAATCCTAGGCTACAAACAATTAGCTTGGAGGGTCCCTTCCGGGTCAAGCACCTCATCGGCCCGGTGGCCATCATCATTGTCGATCATCCATGATCAACATGCAAGCCTAATTCTTGAGAGTCAGTCTTGCGATGCATGGCGGTCTAGCATGAAAGACTGCCTTTACGTGGCGTGGTAAGGACCTTTGAGGGCAAGAACGTCCGCAGCAATTTTCTGCCTTATGATGGCAGTCGTTACTTTCCCGCACTCCGGCTGGTATACCTTTTTGTTTCTGATTCCTGCCCTTGGGATCTATTACTGAGGGAAGAAGTGCCCGAACTGTAGAACAAGGGGGACAACTGTGTTTGACCGTGCTGACGTCCTCAAACGGGAACGTGCCGACGGGATAGTCCTTCGTGGCGATACGGTCACAAAACTGAGGCGCGACAGCGAGGGCAGGTAGAGCTAGGAGTTGTTCGTAGATGTTCATGTACCCTCGTCCTCCGGCCGAGCAATGACGTCTCCGAAGAT
>JAHFFU010000151.1 GCA_023247835.1 Candidatus Bathyarchaeota archaeon | reverse complement strand
CTGACTCAGAATTTGTGCCAGATATGCATGGCAGCGGGCTATACTGGCATGTATTGATGAGCGACCCGCGCGTGACGTACGAACAAGTGCTTCTCCTCTACCTTCCGAACATGCAGATGCAGGGAGCCGTACAAGTCGCCAGTGTAACCCTAAGCGTCTAAGGCACGTGTCGGAACAATTCCCCTTCAAACCCCCCTAATTTCTTCTTCGTGGCGTAAATTGGGCGTAATCTGGTAAAACCATTAATTGAGGTGTGGCCACCTATTCCTGTGATTTGAGACAAAAGTGGGTGCACCAGTAGTGAGGATTAGGCTACCCCGGTTCCGCGATTTCGTATATGGGTTATTAGGTGGAGTCCTCGCCACTATTGCGTTGTACGTTGGGACTGGTTTTCTCGGTTTGCCTTTTCCACCTGAAGCGATCTTCCAGCTCCTCATAGCGCCTGTTCCTGGTTCAATTCAATCGGTCGCAGTCGAGACGCTTCGTGAATACGCGAAATATTCGGCTTTCACAGCCGCAGCCGCCATTTACTCTGTTCTATATGGGCTCATCGCCGTTCTAGTTGGATTCCTCTTCCGGAGGGAACGCTTGGGTAGAAGTTCGTATGCACTCATAGCTGCTATGGTGATACCCACTGCCATCGGGCTTGGGCTCGAGGCTTCTCTCGCGCCTCAGGTGTCCGTTCTTTCATCGGCCCTCGGATGGGTGATGGCGGGCGGATTGATAGTTGTTGTGAATCTTGGCTACGCGCTGATAGTGGTCAGGGGACCAGAGCTGCAATTTCTCAAGACGATACAACCGGGAACTGCGAAGGAAAGCAAACCCACGGCAGTACCTTCGCGCCGTGTTTTTCTAAAGAGAGTTGTCGTGGCGGCGGTAGCGCTGGCGCTCGCCGGCATCGCCGCTAAGCTCGGCCTTTCGTTATTTTCAGGTCAACCTCTGGTTCGCAGCAACACCCCTGTTCCGGTGAACAGCCAGCCAAGTGGGGGGGATCTCTCAGGGGTTCCTGAAATATTCCGCGACACGAGGATCGCTGACTTAATTGGCTCGGAGGTGACTGATACCCGACTATTCTACAGGGTCGACATCAACGCCATTCCACCAAAGCTGAATTTCGATCAATGGTCGCTGAACGTGCATGGCAAGGTGAACAACCCCCTCGTCCTGAACAAAAACACTCTGATGAGCCTCCCGTCGATTGACGAGTATGCGACATTAGAGTGCGTGAGCAATACAATCAACCCTCCAGGTGCACTGATAAGCAACGCAAAGTGGACCGGCGTTCCGCTAGCAACAATACTCAATCAGGCAGGTCTTTCGCCCGATGCGAAATATGTTGTGTTTCGCTGCGCTGAGGGGTACACCGTCGGAATACCACTAGACCGCGCTATGGAACAAGGTGCCTTGTTAGCGTACAAGATGAATGATGAGCTATTACCGAACGAGCATGGCTTCCCGTTACGAGCGATTGTCCCAGGGATTTATGGTATGATGAATGCGAAGTGGATAACCGAGATTGAGGTTGTCGACCATATCTACTTGGGTTATTGGCAGGAGCGCGGGTGGTCGAATGATGCGAGAATCAAGACAACATCAATCCTCTACTACCCACCGGCGAACACTCAAGTCGGCGGTTCTCTGCCCATTGCTGGGGTCGCCTTCGCAGGCGACAGGGGCATAAGCAAAGTTGAAGTGAGCACGGATGGTGGTCACGCTTGGAATGATGCAATACTGAAAACGCCTAAGTCACCCTACTCTTGGGTCCTCTGGGCATTCGAGTGGACTCCAACTGCAAAAGGAGATTACACAATCGTAGTCAGGGCGACCGATGGAAAAGGTGAGCTTCAAGACCCCACATACAGGAGCCCGTTTCCTGAAGGCGCGACTGGATACAATCCCGTAGCTGTCACAGTGACCTAATCTGATCCACTAACATCTTCACGCTGACAGCTTTACACAAATCCTTTGCAATATTGTTGTGCAGCCCTCGATTGGGATTCAATGAATATTGAGCCCGAAAAGGCGTAAAGGAAGATATTTACACCCACACCATACGCCGCAACTCGGCCGGAGGCTACCAAGGTTACAGTAACCGAGAAAATCCAACAACAACAGAGATTCTTCTGCGAAAACTGCCATCGGGAAGTTTTTCTGCAAGACAAGCACTGCGACAAATGCGGCGGAGAGATTGCGTGGCCCGAGAAGATCAAGAAAGTCATCGATTCATGGAAGCGGAAAGACAAGAAGAAAAAATAGACCCGCCGCATCTCTTAATCCAACATTTGTTTTCTTGAACGGCAACATTCTCACAATGGACCCTGCTAGGCCCCAGGCTGAAGCAATCGCGGTGGCCGGAGACCGCATTCTTGCTGTCGGAAGCACCGATGAGATAAGAGCGCTAATTGGGCAAACCAGCGAGGTCCTTGATGTAAAGGGTGCAACCATCCTGCCCGGATTCATCGACTGTCATATTCATCTGATCGAATATGGTCTTTCGTTAAGAACGGTCAACCTGGGGGGCGTTCATAGTATCGATGAATTCAAGACGCGAATTGCGGAACGTGCGCGGGGCTCTGCAGCGTGGATTTTGGGAAGGGGCTGGGATCAGGAAAGGTTTGTTGAAAAAAGATACCCAACTCGGCAAGACCTCGATGAGGCCTCTCCTGATAGGCCCGTTCTGCTGCGGCGGGTCTGCGGCCACATCTGCGTGGTCAACTCGGCTGCTCTCACCCAAGCGGGTATTGACGCCGAGACGCTTGAGCCTGCCGGCGGCATAATTGACCGCGACGCAGCTGGCGAACTCACTGGCATATTGCGGGAGACCGCCGTTAACCTAGTTGACAGGACAATCCCACAACTTACAATGGATGATTATGAGGAAGCTGCCGTTGCGGCGTGCCACCGCGCGTTGGAGGCAGGGTTAACAACTGTACATTGCATCATCAGCTCGGAACTGGAACTGAAAACTCTTCTCAAATTGAAAGCAGAGGGCCGCCTCCCCCTTCGGTTCTACGTATTCATCCCTGTCGAACAATTGAAAGCCGCCATCGCTCTCGGCCTTCGCTCGGGTTTTGGAGACGAATGGGTGCGCCTTGGCGGGGTGAAGATTTTCACGGACGGCTCTCTCGGGGCGCGAACCGCGGCGCTTGAAGCACCGTACGCTGACGAGCATGAAAATAGAGGCGTCGCGATATACAATCAACAACAACTCGACGAAATTCTAGCAGAAGCCCATCGCTCCGATTTTCAAATTGCCGCACATGCTATAGGAGATAGGGCAATTGCGATGGCGCTTCAAGCATTCGCTAAGGCGTTTAGTTCGACGCCTAAGAAGGACCTTCGACATAGAATTGAACACGCATCAGTTCTAAACGCTGACCTCATAAGACGGATAAGGGAGTTGGGGCTACTAGCATCTGTTCAACCCCACTTCAATGTCTCAGATTTCTGGATTGAACAGAGACTCGGCGCAGAGCGCGCTTCCCTCACGTATCCATTTTCCAGCTTACTTCGGGCGGGGGTCAGAGTAGTCGGGGGCTCCGATTGTCCTGTCGAACCACTGACGCCACTTTCAGGAATCGAGGCAGCGGTTAATAGATCCGGGGAGGAAGCCGTTGCAGTAGAGGATGCGATCTCATTCTACACTCGGAGTGCGGCTTACGCGTCATTTGGCGAAAACGTAAAAGGAACCATCACGCCCGGAAAACTTTCGGACCTCGTAGTACTCGAAAAGGATCCCCGAAAGGTTTCTCCATCGATGATCTCAGGAATGCGAGTCCTGATGACGATGGTCGGAGGAAGAATCGTTCATCCGCATCGGCCGAAAGCCTGATGTGCTTGCTAATTTACAAAGCTTTATTCAACTCGCGTTCGTTTACCGTTTGCCGAAACTGAAGCCTCAGTTAATGACTGGCACCGGAGATATCGGTTTGGAAGCATACGTAGTCGAAACACCAGCAGGCCTTTTCATATTGGATGAGAAGGCGAACGTACTCGAGAAAGTCTTCTTCTCATCAGA
>JAHFFU010000150.1:2223-4036 GCA_023247835.1 Candidatus Bathyarchaeota archaeon | reverse complement strand
AGAAAGGATGAAGGAACTTGCCACGGTCATAGACGACCCACGGGCTATCAGCGACCTAGCAGTGAAGCTCCTCGCCGAGAAACCAGTTAGCTCCACTGAAGCGGAAGACAGTGCAGCTGTTCTGCACGGCCCAATACTACAATCGACTAGGCCGATAGAAACCCTCTCCTCTTCACATACGAAGCTTGACGAGAAGCTAAGAAAAGAGTTAGAGCGCCTCGTACGTAGGGACTTCCGCCACACGATCATGCCTTACGCTTAGAGCCCAGCTGATTAATCGAGAATAGTTTGATACCGCACCGCATTTGGGGAGGATTCAGAATGCAAGCTCCACCTGCACCGGTCAAGATTTGCCCTCTCTGCGGTCAGCCCTCTATGTACGATGAGTTTACAGGTTTTTACTACTGTAACCATTGCGACTATTTCGTTCAATTTATTCCCGACAGTTACGCTGGGGTAATTAGTGGACCGCCAGGGGCTGGGAAGACGCCCGAGCTTCATTATTGGATGGACTTCTATCTTAGAAACAGCCGACCCGTAGTTCTACTGGCATTCGATGACCTTCCGTCAAATCTTCGAGGTCCCCTCGGAGCCTACACCAACAACAAGCTTCCAGAATACGAAGCTGCAGGGCTTGCAACGATTGTTGATTGCTACTCTTCCATAGCTGGCGTCCCAAGTCAAGAGAAGCACGCTTTGAAGAATCGTGCAGACCTAAACGAGTTGAGCCTTCTAATCACAGACTTACTTAACGAGAAGGAAAAACTTGGCAGCCTCAAGATAATCATCGACTCAGCGACACCGCTTTTCACATACAAGGATCCACAACTCGTAGTGCAATTCCTCGCCAGCATAGCTGCGAAGGTAAAGGCGAAGGGCGGCGCTTTCGTGATTTCAATAACCTCAGGTACGATTAATGAGGAAATCACAAAGCGCTTAGAGACACTCATGGATCTCTCGGTTGAACTGCGAATCCTGGAAGTCGACGGGCGCAAGAAAAGGCAGATGCGAATTGCCAAGGCCAGAGGGCAGCGCGTATTCGAGGATTGGGTTCCCATGTATATTGGGAACAAGGCAATCTCGGTAGATGTAAGCGAAGACCCTGCGAAGTATGAGCGGTTGAAAAATGCTCTTCGAGCTATGTCTGCTTAATCGACTTGTTTCATGGGAGCTCCGCAGCACATACCCGCTGAGCTGGATTCCTTGCCGCAGGATTCACATTTGTACATGGCCATTCTGAAACTCACCTCCACATCCTGAGAGCTGTTTTGTGCCAGAGATGTTTAGCAGAGAATGCCATTCCAACGGTATATTTGGTTTTACGGGTGGTAATTCAGCAAACTCGGCGTGATAAATCAGCGAAGCTAATTAGGAACGCTCCTTGATGCGTGCTCGAAAATGTCGATGCCTAATGAACCCTGTTGAAGTCAATGCACTGTCCAAGAACTTTGAAACAAAGGAAGGGCCATTGTTTCGCAAAGTTCCAAAGACACTGGTTGCAGTAGACGGGATTAGTTTCAGCGTCCCAAAGGGCGAAATTTTCGGGCTTCTAGGGCCAAATGGCGCAGGAAAAACGACAACCATCAAAATGCTCTGCACTCTCATAACGCCAACGTCCGGTGACGCCTACATTAGCGGTTTCAGCCTAGCCAAGGATCAGCAGAAGGTTCGTGGGAATCTTGGCGTAATGTTGACTGGGGAGCGAACCCTGTACTGGAAGCTTACGGGCCGCGAGAACCTTGAGTACTTTGGTGCGCTTTATCATCTCGAACGAGCCTACACGAAAAAGCGCATTGAAGACTTACTCGCATTG
>JAHFFU010000150.1:0-2213 GCA_023247835.1 Candidatus Bathyarchaeota archaeon | reverse complement strand
ACATTAGTCGAAAATTACTCAACAGGGATGCGCATTCGCCTCTCGTTCGCTAAGGCTCTCCTCAACGAAGCGCCAGTTTTGCTCTTCGATGAACCCACAGCAAGCCTGGATCCTCAGTCGTCTCGTCTAATCCGGGACATTATCAGGGATTTGAAGAAAGGCGGCCACGCGATTATTCTTACAACCCATAACATGGAAGAAGCCGACATGCTGAGTGATAGGGTTGCAATAATCGATCATGGCAAGATAGTCAGCCTCGGTCCCCCATCCGAACTGAAGCAGAAGGTGAAGAGCAGTGACGTAATTGAGATTGAGGGCCGAAACTTTTCCAATGAAACCGCAGATGCTCTTCAATCGTTCAGCGAGGTTTCGAAAGCGGCTTATTCCTCGGATGAGGGTGGTGGCGACAAAGGGTTGCTTCGCATTCACGCTGAGAAGGGTAAGGAGGTCTTGCCGAAGATTCTTGAGTTCTTGGTTCGGAAACAGGCGAGCATTACGAAGGTCAGTTTCATAGAGCCCACATTAGAGGACGTATTCATTGCTGAGACGGGCAGGAGTTTGAGGGATTAACACGCGGACTATGACCGGGTTGAAAGGGACTATTGGCGCCTTGGCCGCCATCTTCTGGAAGGGAATAAGGCACCACCTCAGGTACCCTGGAGAGTTTGCGATCTACCTGATCATGCCATTCCTCTTTACGATACTAATCTTCGGCATGGGCCAAGCTGTGGGCGGTGGAAATGCGGCGGCGAATTTCGCTGCGCGCACTGGGACAACAAACATTCTAGTCTACGAAATTCTCGGAAGCGCTGTCTGGATGACGAGTTGGGTGGTCGTAGAAGATGTCGGGGTCGCTTTACGAGATGAGCAGATGAAAGGAACCCTGGAGCAGAACTTCTTGGCCCCCATCAGTCGATTTACTCTCCTTGTCGGCATGAGCCTTACTGACATTGTTATCACAACAACCATATTCCTCATAGTAGTTGGAGCGACGATTGCCGTCGTCCTCCCTTCAGGCTTTCTGACCATTGTCCCAGCTTTTCTCACCCTGCTTATTGGACTGGTTCCCTTGTTCGGTATCGGTTTCCTCTTCGCTGGATTCGTAGTCAAGTTCAAGGAACCGTACGTGTTCACCCAGCTGATCAATCTCATTTTTGCCACTCTGACCGGGACATACTATCCCGTTGCATTCCTACCTTACTGGGTTCGATTCCTGTCCGGCGTTCTTCCACAAACCTATGTAATCGAAGACATGCGCAAGATTGTTCTTGCGGATCAGACGCTGGTCGGCCTCTACGGTAGCGTGTTCATACTGCTAGGCCTAGCATTGGCTTACCCGGTTATTGGATACGCGATCTTTCGTCAACTTGAGAAAAGGGCGGGTGTGACAGGTGAATTCTCGAAATATTAATTTCAGTCAACGGCTTTTCGAGGAATTCAGAGCCTCATTTCTCAAGGATCTTCGGTCTTATGTGCGCTACCCTGCCTGGGTCATAGGTGAATTCATTAGCACCCCGCTATGGTTTTTCTTCTTCGCACTCGGAGTGACCTTATTCGCCCCTACCGTTGCTGCTTCCTCTCGCGTTGGAGGAATGAGCTTCTTCTTTTTCGGGTTCATTTTCATTGTTCTCTTCAGTACATCAGTTTGGGGCGTAGGCCAGAGCGTCCGAAATGAGCAAACCGCGGGAACCTTGGAACAATTTTTCATCGCACCCGTCAACCGAATAACCCTCATCGTTGGCAGGTGGGCGCGTGTCTTTCTCACGGACGCCGTCATAATCAGTTACACGACACTTGTACTCTACTTGCTCGGCGGCGGCCTCATAACCCTGCTCGATCCAGCACTATTCCTCTTCTCTTTGGGGCTCTACGAGGTTTCCCTGATTGGTTTCGGGCTCCTTGTAGCTGCATTGACGTTGCGGATTAAGTCCTATAACACTGTGGCTAACCTAATTTTCTTCGGGTACATGATTCTCACAGGCGCGTTGTTTCCTGTGACTGTCATTCCAATGCCCGTCCGCTATGTTTCGTTGGCTATTCCGTTCACGTATTTCAACGACCTCATGCGTCACGCAGCGTTGGGGGTGGACACCATTCTTCCGCTAACTTTGGAGTACGTGGTTGGGATTCTTCTGGCGGCTACAATGTTGCTTGTTGGGTTCGTTGCGTTTAACAGAATCGAGAAAGACGCGCGTATTCACGGCAGCATCGGA
>JAHFFU010000149.1 GCA_023247835.1 Candidatus Bathyarchaeota archaeon | reverse complement strand
CTATGACAGGTTTTTCGCGTTCGCGGATTTTCGAGTATATTGACCAACACATCGACGAACATGTAGCGAGATTGCAAGAGCTTTTGAGGCAACCCTCAATCTCTCCCGAGGGCCGTGGCGTCGGGGATTGCGCACAGCTCGTTCGCCGGTGCATCTCAGACCTAGGCTGCAAGGACGTGCGACTTGTCAAAACTTCAGGAAATCCTGTGGTCTGCGGTAGATACGACGCAGGCGCGGCTAGAACGGTTCTGGTCTATTTGATGTACGACACGATGCCCGTGGACGAACTTGGGTGGATCGTGGATCCTCTGGAAGGGCGACTCGTCGAGATGGAGCCTTTCGGCAAATGCCTTGTTGCTCGTGGCGCAGTGAACACAAAGGGGGAGCTTCGCGCATTCCTGAATGCTTGTGAGTCGATTAAGGCGACAGGGGCGGAGTTACCTGTGAACCTGATCTTCGTGGCCGAAGGAGAGGAGGAGCTTGGGAGCAGGCACCTGCCAGAGTTCCTAGCTGGGTATGAGAGCGAGCTCAAGGAATCCGACCTCGTGTTCTTCCCCAGCGCGGATCAAGACATAAACGGCAAGGTGATAATGGCGTTGGGTGTGAAGGGCATCGTATACTTCGAACTTGAGTTGGATGGAGGAGAGTGGGGGAAAGGCCCGTCGGATTTTGGAATCCACGGCAGCAACAAGGCCTGGGTGGACAGCCCCGTTTGGAGGATGATTCAGGCTCTCAGCACCATGACCACTCCAGATGGAAACAGAGTACGCATTGAAGGTTTCTACGATAATGTCGTCGCTCCATCTGCAGACGACGAGGAGTTACTCCATAGGTTGGAGAAGACCTTCGATGAAGAAGCCATCAAGAAGGAGCTCAAGTTCAAACATTTCATCGGCGACCTTCACGGCGTAGAGGCGCTCAGGAAGTACCTCTACTCGCCTACACTCAACATAAATGGCATCTGGGCCGGGTACACGGGCCCCGGAACGAAGACCCTGTTGCCACACAAGATAACCGCAAAGCTTGATGTCCGCCTTGTCCCGAACATGACCACTGAAGAGGTCTTACCCAAGATCCGTGCACACCTCGAAAAATCTGGGTTTCCAGAAGTCAAGGTCCGGGTTCTAGAGAAAGGCTACGCCTGGGCCAAGACGAATTGGAGAACATCTGCAGCACAAGCTGTTATCAAGGCCTACAGTGAGCTCGGCCATGACCCTGAGATATGGCCTCACGCGGCGAGTAGCGCTCCCTTCGCAATGTTCAACCGAGAACCGTTCAACCTTCCGTTTGTGGCTGGCGGCCTAGGTCATGGCGCGAGGGCGCACGCACCCAACGAATATCTTGTGGTCGCTGAGGGAGGACCGACCGGGGGACTTGCCACGCTGGAGAAATCATACGTAGCGGTGCTCGACAACTTCGGGAAAATGTGATCGCACCAGAATTTCTGCCTTAACAGTTACCGGTGAATCGTGGTCAAAATCTCTCCCCAGCAATTTAGTGGTAAATATAATAGCCGCGATAGGTAGACGCGGCTCAAGAATGGCACCTAAGGTTGACGACGAGAATCTGTGTTGAGAACGTTGACTGAGATAGCGAACGAAACGCATATGAAGTATTGTTCGAACTGCGGCAAGAAAGTCGAGAAGCCGGTCCTATTCAAGGGGTACGTTTTCTGCTCAGATCAATGCAAAGAATCCTTCATATCCACACGATAAGGCATGAACCCCCACACTTTGTAAGCCGCCCCGAGCGAACAGGAAAGGTTCTTCTGCTCGTTAGGCTGGATCAATTGGGTGGTACCTCGATTTAACGAGACCGGAATGGCAGGAGAAACGGAAGAAAACGGCAAGCAAAATTGGGCAAAGAAAGCGGTAGGGTGAGGTAAGCAGGCTGTGACACAAGCTGGGAAAGGTCTTGGAAACCAAACATGTCCTAAATGTCATGAATCAACCTACTACCTTTGTGAAACTTGCGGGAACTGCCCCAAGTGCTGCAATTGTAGCTCCAACACTAAACGCTCTGACACCGAGCCGGGTTGATTCGCAATCTGCCAACCGATTTCTCGAACGAATCTTCCGGTATTGGTAGGCGTGGTATCCGTTCTTTTGGCCTGCGTTGGACCTTTATCTGTAGAGACCCAATATCGCGGATTGCGAATCTAACGTCTGGAGTGGTTAGCTACTTCAGGAAAGTGGGTACTGAAAAAATAATGGGTAAACTGGGAGCGGATTCCCCCAGGTTACTAGGGATTTATGCCTTAAGGTTAGGCTGATATGCGAATAGAGTCTCGCTTCTCCAGATGCCCTCGGTTTGGGCGATCTGCTCGACTGTCGTCTTCATGAGTTCCTCATAGTTCGTACCCTTGAAGCTCATGATGATATCGAACTGACCTGGAACACACGAGGCGTCGTATAGGGCTGGCAGCTTCTTGAGCCTCTGTATAACTTCTGGTAGCGGCTTGTTGACTGACAGGAGGCTGAATCCCCAAACGCCTTGAGCGTCAAGCTTCTGGCCGTTGGTGAATCCGTCGTTGGCCAAGAATGTATTGGTAGCGTTTACGCCGTGAATAGTGCGTATCCTGTTGACTATGCTGTAGACTTGTTCTGGAATACTGGTCTTTAGTCGTACTACCAGGTCGTATCGACCGGTGACTTGTGCGGAGAACTCTATCTCGCTGAACTTCCTTAATTCCTCAACCACATGAGGTACACGGTCGCGCTGGACCTTGGCCAACACATAAGTCGGGAACATTTGCTTTGCTTGCATGTATTTCACCTTCTAACTCCAAGTATCGTTACTCACAGTTATAGGTATAACTAGTATATAACGCTTGTTACAGTAAGATATAATTGTAACATCCACCTAATCGAGGCATCAGCCATGAAGGTCGTAAGACCCACAATTTCCGACGTCGTAGCGGATCTGCTAACGCGAAACCTGGCCGTTAACCAGCACCTCCGGATGGGGCTCATCAACTACCATGCCTTAGCCTCGCGTATCAAGCCTACGGTTGATCGGATTACGGGAAAAGACGTGAACGTTAACACTCTAGTTGTTCTCATCAAAAGGTTTTCGGATGCGCAGTCGAAGCTTGGGCTACCACCCACCATGTCGGTACTTAGAGATTTAAAGATGACGCTGACCAGCGGAGTAATTGACCTAACAATTACCCCCAAGAGAGCAGATTTCATCAACGAATTAAAGCGGCTAGTAGAACTATCCACTGAGCTGGATGAACGCCCTCATATCTTCCCACTTGTAAGCTCCATCAAGATCATTGCCGATGCAAACGACTTTGGAAAGCTGAAAGCAGCACTGGAAGGCCAATACTCCCTAAGGCCTCGAATGAACACGGCGAAGCTTACCATGCACCTATCTGAGGAAGCTGAGAAGTCTCCTGGAATAGCAGCTTACATAACTGACCTGCTTTACCGCAACGGAATAAACATCGTAGACGCATTCCTGGGATACGAAGACATTATTCTCATACTCGAGGAGTCGGATGGACCTCGAGCATATACGGTACTAGAAGAGGCGACCGGCGAGGCTCGCAAATAAGCTTGCTCCATTCCCGGGTGAAGCACGATAATTGAAAATCTCTTGGTTTGATTCATCCACTTTAGATGACCACCGCCATTCCGATTTGCCCTCGGTCAAAATCAACAGCTGGGTTTCTGCGATTCATGAAAAGGGCTCCATTTTGAGGTGATTGGCTGGCTGAGTCGAGGCATCCAGCCTCTTCCTTAAGTTAGCCAAGCAGCTAATGATCATGAAGGATGTACTTGATGATAGTTCCACCAAGATGTAAGAAATGCGGCGGCCCCGCTTTCTCTATGGGATTGCCTTCTGGGGACGATCTTTGCATGAGCTGTGCCAGATTGGAGGCCGCCAGAAAAATGAGTTTCACGTTAGAGTGAACAGTCTGGTGTTTTGCGATCAAAGTTTGTGCGGAATCTGAAGGCGCTTCTGGTAGAGTGCATTGTTCCCTGCAGTAAACCGCGAATCGATGAAGTAAATGACATAGCTAAAGCTGCTGGCTACG
>JAHFFU010000148.1 GCA_023247835.1 Candidatus Bathyarchaeota archaeon | reverse complement strand
GCAAGTGAAACTGATACGACGACGATGTAAAGAGAGATATCAGCAAGAAGTGGTATTGTTGGCATACCAATTTCGCTCAGGTACAGAATTCCGAGAGATACGAGATAACAGCTGCTGAAAAGAAGACCTGCGCGCGCAACATGCCGAAAAGCATGTTGACCCGACCTGCGGAGAAATTCTCCGGACCTAGTTGAATCGGCCGCTTTGGAGGGTTCGGTTGATGAGCGCCCTCGATACCAACTGCCTGCCGTTAGCAATTCTACCGCGAAGAGAACCATTACGAACTGCAATAGTGTGATTGGAAGATATTCTCCAATCGTCCCTGCAGCCGCCTGTGAAATTAGGAGTATGAAGAAGAGTAACCATGAATCGAGCAGGGAGAACTCTACCCAGATTGAGCGGTATTTCACGATTGCGGCAGTTGTGAGGGATATCCCAACGACTGATCCTATTACACCCGCTGGAAGTAGGGTTGGAGGAAGAAGAAGTGTTATGAAGACAAAGCTGAGGGACTGCCAGCTGATCGCAAAGGCTTGAAGGATCCTCAGAGAAAGAAAGGGAAAACCTACGCTAGTTTCCGTGTAATCCCCCTCCTTGACAGGACCTTTAGCGATGTGTTTGGCGAAACCTCGACGCATCTCGAAACTGAGAGAATTTGCTTCATGTTGATTCTTCTTTCAGTTGCGAGTATCTGCCTCGCGAGAATTTTGGATCGGGGCTCATCCGTTGACGGCGATTCGGTTGCGGGGGTTAAACACAATACGCTGTAGCTGGCGGCCGCTACGTTTCTAATGGCATCCACGATTTTGTCACCTAATAGTGGTGAGATGAAAGCGATCACCGAGCGAGCAGGGAGAACCGCATTGACAATTTTTTCTACAGCAAAATCTATGGGAACAAGTGCTCGACCTGCTTTCGCAATTGTAAGACTGTTTAAGATCTTAAGCAATTGTCGTTTTCCGAATGTGGGTGGAAGCCATGTTCTTTCGGCTCCGTAAATCAAAAGACCGACACGGTTTCCTTGGAGGAGAAGCTGTGAACACAAAGAAGCAGTTAGGCTAACTTCAAATTCCTCAGCATCGAGGGAGAAGAGCCCAGACAGAATTGCCTCAGAACAATCTAGCACGACTAACACATCGGTAACCCGTTCAGTCTCATACTCGTTTGTAACTAGTCGTCTCTGCTTAGCTGAGGCTTTCCAGTTGATCCTGCGTAGTTCATCGCCGGGGGAGTAAAGCCTCAGCTCAAAGAACTCAGTTCCTGGCCCGACGCTTCTAGATGGGATGGTTCCAGGCCAGGGGCCAATTCTTCGAGCCATAAGCTCGACTTGGCCCAAGCCTTCGACCCGAGGCAAAATCATAACCACATCCTCCCCGGGAACCGTCACCAAGTATTGCCTGAAACCCATCAGATCATGGGACGCGGCCTTTAGCGGTCCCAGGACGTACCGACCCCGTTTCGGGGCGGAAATCTCGTAGAATTGCTCCGTCTGCTCAAAGGGTTTCAATGATAGGCTGAAGGAATTCGTTCCGCTCTCTAGGCGTAGTGGGTCCGGGACTCTGTCTTCGAGGCGGAGTTCATCAATTTCCATGTTGAGATTGTTTAGAACCTCCACCGTCACTTTGACGTTTTCGCCACCAAAGGAACGTAAGGGGTTCAACCGTCTTCTAATTCTAAGGTCCGGGGTTCCGATGCGCGAAAAAAGGGATGAGTAGAAGAGAGTTAGTGCAATCGGAATCACGAAGACCGTGAGAGAAGGTTGTCTGAAAACGAGTGCAAGACCTATGAAAATGTACGCCGTGCTAAGGTACAGTATGGCCTTCTTTGTGAGCGCCATTACTCTACCCTTGGAACGGGGACTTTGCGGAGCACTTCGCTTATGATTGCTCCAGAATCGAACCCGCGAATCCATGACTCAGCCTTGGGGATTATTCTATGACTTAGAGCCTCGATAGCGATTGTCTTGATGTCGTCCGGAATAACGTAGTCTCTCCCATCGAAGGCCGCGTTGGCTCTTGAGAGTTTAAGGAGGGCTAGTGTACCCCTCGGGCTTACGCCTACTTCAACTTGAGTGTGGAGCCGAGTTTCACGAACGATGTCAGTCATGTAGAACAGAATATCGTCGTTGACATGCACGTTTTCTACGGCATTTTGCATTTCAAGGATGGTTTCGGGGCTGGCTACTGGTTCAACCGTGAACTCGTCTTGTTTGCGAGTCATTCTCCCTTTCAGTATCTGAAATTCCTCGCTTCTCTCGGGGTACCCAACTCGCATTCTCATTATGAAACGGTCCAGCTGCGCCTCGGGAAGTTGGTAGACGCCTTCGAATTCGATTGGATTCTGAGTCGCTAAAACAAGGAACGGGCTTTCGATTCCGTGAGACTTACCGTCTAAGGTTACCTGCCGTTCCTGCATGGCCTCTAGTAACGCGGCCTGCGTCTTGGGTGGGCTCCGGTTTATCTCGTCGGCGAGGAGTATGTTTGTGAAGATTGGGCCTTTTCTGAGTTCGAAATCTCCAGTCTTCTGGTTGTAGATATACGTCCCCGTTATGTCGGCCGGAAGAAGATCTGGGGTGAATTGCACTCGCGAGAATTTGCATTGCGTCGTAGCGGCCAAGCTATTTGCTATAAGCGTCTTTGCGAGCCCCGGATAGTCCTCGATGAGAATATGCGAATTGGTAAGCATACCAAGCAGAATTTTACGCAGAACAAGCTCTTTGCCAATGATAATGTTTCCGAGTTCGCTGTGAATCTTCTTGCACGTCTCTGAAATCGTCCCGACATTCAACGTGACCAATCCTGTATCCTAGAGAGCATTCCCTCCAACTCCTTCTCACTGAGAGACCTACCGAGCTGTTGATAGCCGACCAAGACCGCCATAATTTCTTCATCGCGCACCACGGCGCGTAGGTCTTCTCGGTGATTTTCCGCGAGCTCGAGAATCTCCCTCTTGGATAACTTTGTACGAACCGCGATTGCTCCCAACGCAATTGATTTGACTTGCTCCAACAGAATTCGGGACGAGTTGCTGTCTCCCCCGTAGACCGCAGCATCGACAATATCTGCAAGACGCTGCAACTCGTCTCTCCTTTGGGGAGTCGATATCGCTCTCCGCTTCTCCCGAGGAACTGAGCGGGCAATTGAAGCTACGATTAATGCGGCCGCGAAGAAAAATATGATGCCGAGTGCAAGCCAGTCAAGGATAGGAATTTGAATGAGGAGTACATCAAGAATGATTACTGCGCAGGCGAAGAACACCCCCCATTCCAGAATTCGCTTCGCTTCTCTGTTCATGCGCTCATGCCAACATTTGCGGATAAAGCCTGCTGCAACGACCTTAAGTAATTGAGAGCCATGATTCGTTTCTCTTCCGAGATTTCATGGTTGCTATATCTTGCTTCTTCGAAGAGAAAGGTTAGCCCACTTACAGCTTTCTCTCCAACCTGCAACTTCGTTGAAATACTCTCAGCGAACTCCCGAGCCGTCTCCGCGGGGCTGAGTTCCATCCCTGCCCTTTCAAGTATCGTACACATTTTCATGTAGCATTGGAGAATGATCTCGTGATACTCATGATACTCCCTTTCTGCTTTCAGAGCCGTAATCGTTTGCTGAACAACTTCAGTAGCGTCTTCTTCCATCGCCCTCCTGGAATCATCCGCGCGAATTTCTCTGGTGTTCAACGCTAAGCGGAGTCCCCCGATGAGCAGTATGAATGACATTACGAAAATCACGGCCGTAATAACCACCCCAAGACTGATGATTGCTGCTGACGGAAAGAAACCTGCTAACGGATTGGGCTGAGGCAGGTTGGATGTGTTTCCTGTTCCTAGTGTGGTGATTATTCCTAGCATTCCACCCAGAATTCGTTGCGGGACTCCCATCCACAAGACGATGATTCCTAAACTGAAGAGGACAATGTAAACCACGACCGTTGACAAAAAGCTGGTTCGAGCCAACTCCTGTTTGCGGCGGAGCCTGAATATTGTCGCAACGCCGGCGATAATCTCCGTCCTGTTGACAATCAGAATGATGACGTACCATATCAGAAGCG
>JAHFFU010000008.1:2803-11763 GCA_023247835.1 Candidatus Bathyarchaeota archaeon | reverse complement strand
GAAGTTCACGAATTAATCGATGAGAAAACGAAGATTGTCTGCGTAACCCAGGCCTCAAATGTACTCGGAACAATAAATCCGGTCAAAGAGATTGGTAGAGTTGCCCATCGCTACGGTGCAATGTTTCTAGTTGATGCCGCCCAGTCGGTTCCGCATATGCGCGTCGACGTTAGGGATATTGACTGTGATTTCTTAGCGTTCTCAGGACACAAGATGATGGGCCCGACTGGAATTGGAGTTCTCTACGGAAAGAGTGAGGCCCTGGAGAACATGCCGCCGTTCTTGGGTGGTGGAGAGATGATAAGGGAAGTTCACACGACAGGGGCTTCATGGAAGGATATTCCCTACAAGTACGAGGCTGGAACACCAAACATCGTTGGCGCCATCGGACTCGGCGCGGCAGTCGATTATCTTCGCACGATCGGAATGGAGAACGTTCACGACCATGAGAATGAAATCACCAATTACTCCATGAAAAGAATGAGCCAAGTGAAAGACCTAGTGATGTATGGTCCGAGAGACACTAAGCGTAGAGTCGGCGTGATCTCGTTCAATTTGGGAGACATCCACGCCCATGACCTCGCTTCAATCTTGGATGAAGAAGGCATCGCGATCAGGTCAGGGCACCACTGTGCACAACCCTTAATGGAATTCCTAAACGTGCCCGCCACCTCGAGAGCAAGCTTCTACATTTATAACACGAAAGAGGAAGTTGACGTATTCATCAACGCCCTCGAGAAAGCCAGGAAGCTATTCGCGCGATGAGTGAAATCTACAAAGACATCATTTTAGACTATTACAGGAACCCGCGCAACTTCGGCGACCTCCCAAACCCAGATGTTCGCGCTAAGGACTCCAACCCGCTATGCGGGGATATCATCGAGATGCAAATCAATTTCAAGGACGGTAAATGTGAGGACATACGATTCAAAGGTAAAGGGTGCGCAATTAGCCAAGCTTCAGCCTCAATGCTAACTGAAGTCGTCAAAGGGAAGACGCTCGATGAGATCAAGGCTATGGGCAAGCCGAACGTCCTAGAACTTCTCGGCATCGACCCTGGCCCAACTCGAATCAAATGCGCTCTGCTGGGGCTGAAGGTCCTTAAACTCGCGGTCTATGGGCACCTCGGCCAAGCAATAACTGAAGAAGTAAAGCAGTTAGTCTAGCACGAAAGCCTCGGCAATTGTTGTCGTGAGCCTCGAAAGCGACGCCGAGAATTCATACATAACCTGAAATTTGCTCCCGTGCTCCACCGTTTTCCGCGAAGATGAAAAGTTTATGTGAGATGAGGTTAACGTGAGCAGACCATGCCAAACAAATACGTTCTTCCGGAATTGCCGTACAACTACAATGCACTCGAACCAGTCATCTCAGAAGAAATCATGAAACTCCACCACGACAAACACCACGCAGCCTATGTCAACGGCGCCAACGCTGCCTTAGAGAAACTGGATAAGGCCAGGAAAGGGGAAATGCAGATTGACACCAGAGCGGTCCTCAGGGACTTCAGCTTCAACTTTGGCGGACATGCGCTTCACAGCATCTTCTGGCCCAACATGGCCTCCCCAGGCAAAGGAGGCGGAACCCCAGGCGGAGCCATCGCAGACAAGGTTAACACAGACTTTGGCGGCTTCGACAAATTCAAACAACAATTCTCAGACGCAGCCAAAACAGTCGAAGGATCCGGCTGGGCACTACTACTCTACGACCACACAACCGACCAACTAGTCCTCACCCAAGTCGAGAAACAGAACTTCATGCACCTCGCCCAACTCCCAATCCTACTAGGCCTAGACGTATGGGAACACGCGTACTATTTGACCTATAAAAACGACCGAGCAAAGTACGTCGACGAGTGGTGGAAGGTTACCAACTGGAACGATGTGGCAGGCAGATTCGACAAAGCAAAACATTAGAACCCACAAGAACCGGAATCAATGACCCGACTGTACGGGTCTGAATCAAATCAGGCCCACCCATTTTTCTCGTAAGCGCATTAAGTGCGATAAACCGACATAAGGTTCAAAAAGTACTAGGTATGTAATCTGTCAATGCCTGCTGACTATAACAGTCAGAGGATGTCTTCTCTTTTGGAATGCACTACCTGCAAGGGAACAGGCGAAATAGCTTGTGGCAAATGCAAAAGCACAGGTTCGATACCAACGAAATGCGACGAATGCAAGGGAACGGGCAAGCTGACAACGGAGAAAGGCGTAATGGATTGTGATATTTGCAACGGCAGCGGCCTCGTCTCCAGCAAGTGCAATGAATGCTTCGGCGGCGGTAAACTCGTCTGTGAGGCATGCGGCGGAACAGGCGGCAGAGAAGACGAAATAGACGAATCGATCTGAATTAGCTATCGCCCAGGAAAACTAGCCTACGCGCCTTGTTACATAAGACGTACCTGCAACTTGGGAGGCAAAAATAAAGGCGGGCATCGACTTCTCCTACTACAGGAGCATGGCACTTCATGAAGACGACATTGGTCTTAAGTTATGAAAAATACCCATTTCTGAAAGAGCTAGGCGTTCAAGAAATAAACCCTGGAGCATGCGCTGGGCCGGGTGATTGGAGCAGTATCCAAGGGCGTGAGTTGCTGAACGTCGTGACTCCGATTGATGGTTCTGTTGTTGCGAAGGTGGCGCTTGCGTCGGGACAGGACTACGAGCATGTGATCGAGGTGGCACAGGAAAACTTTCAGAAATGGCGAATGACGCCCGCGCCTGTGCGAGGCCAAATCGTTCGGGAGGTTAGCGATGAACTTCGAAAGTGGAAGGAACAACTTGGAAAACTGATAACATTAGAGATGGGGAAGATCGTTGCCGAAGGCGTGGGAGAAGTACAGGAAGCCATTGACATAGCTGATTTCGCGGTAGGTTTGTCGCGCCAGCTTTATGGACTCACAATGCAGTCTGAACGGCCTCTTCACCGAATGTACGAGCAATGGCATCCCCTGGGCGTCGTGGGAATAATCACGGCCTTCAATTTCCCGGTCGCAGTCTGGTCATGGAACTCAATGATCGCAGCTGTGTGCGGTGACACAATGGTATGGAAGCCATCCTCAAAGGTGCCACTCAGCGCGATTGCAGTTCAACACATCATGAACCGAGTGATGGAACGTCACGGTTTAACAGGAATCTTTACGATCGTAATAGGCAGAGGGTCGACGATTGGAGAACGCCTGATCAACGACAAGAGAATTCCACTAATATCATCCACCGGATCAACCTCAATGGGCAGGCGCGTTGCCGAAGCAGCTGCAAAACGATTAGCACGGACCATACTGGAACTCGGCGGAAACAACGCCATCATCGTAGCTGAGGATGCGAACCTAGACCTTGCCCTCCGTGCCATATTGTTTGGTGCCGTTGGAACCGCTGGACAACGCTGCACCACGACTAGGAGGGTAATAGCGCAGAAGAAGATTGTCGATGAATTGAATTCAAGGCTTGTGAAAGCTTACTCACAGGTCCGCGTCGGCGACCCGCTTGATCCTAACACCTTGATGGGACCGTTGGTTGACGAAGAAGCAGTCAACAACATGATGAAGGCGCTGGAGGTTCTACTGAAAGAGGGCGGGAAGACCATCACTGGAGGCGCGAAACTCGACCGGCCTGGGTTCTATGTGACACCAGCGATAGTCAGGGTTCCCGGTAACACGCAATTAGTGTGTGAAGAAACGTTCGCACCAATACTCTACGTCATGCCTTATGACACGCTTGATGATGCCGTTAGGTTGCATAATGAAGTGCCGCAGGGACTGACTTCTGCAATTTTCACCGAGTCGCTAAAGAAAGCGGAGAAGTTCCTTTCCTCAGTTGGCAGTGATTGCGGAATAGCTAACGTGAACATCGGTACGTCCGGAGCCGAGATTGGGGGAGCTTTCGGCGGCGAGAAAGACACTGGAGGCGGCAGGGAAGCAGGGTCAGACGCTTGGAAGCAGTACATGCGCCGCCAGACAACGACCATTAACTGGAGCGATCACCTTCCCCTAGCGCAGGGCATCAAATTCGGTGAACAATAGGAAAAAAGGTATCACCAAGAAGCCTGTGTGAAATAATCTAGTCATTGCGAATTCTTCTTCTGCCTCTTTTGCAAGCGCTTGGGAGTCGAATAAATGAGTAAACGTTAGCAGCGAAAACCTGTGGAAATGAGGGCGCAGGGCTAAGTGATTTGGACGTGGTCTACTTGGTAATAGCGTTTAGCTAGCATTCGAGTCTTGTCTATTGTTCGACCGTTTTTGCCTATGGCGAGGGCTTTGTCTTTGGGGTCAACTTCGATAACTACTATTTTGCGGTCTGGCCTTTCAGTTATTCGAATCTCCTTGACTTTTGCCGGTGAGAGGCAATTCTTGATGAGCCCCTCCGCCGTGTCGGAGAATTCGACCACCTCTATAGGTCGGCCGGTCATCTTTCGGAGCATGTTAATGTTCTTGCCAGCCTTACCGATGGCCAATCCCATTTGGCCGGCTTTGGCGACGAAGATTATTCTTTCGCCTTCATTGTCAATAACGCAATCGTTTGCTGTTGCGCCGGTAATGTTTTCGAAGAGCGCAATGAGACGCATTTCTTCTCCGGTTAGCTTTATTCTTGAAGTTGCCATGTATTAGCGCTCTGCCAGTTTGAGTATTTCAGAATCACCCGGCTCTTTAACTGTTAAAGCGGCTACAACGAAAGGTTTCAGGCATGCTGAACCAAGGTCGACGCTATTTCCGGAATAATTGAAGACGGGAACTGATGATTGCTTCGCGTATTGAATAATATCTGCTTTGTATCGAGCGGGGCAGTTTGAGGCGACTATCAGAAGCTTGGCTTTAGCAAATCTTGCGGCGTCAAGCGCTTCCTTGACACCCAAGGTAACTTTGCCCGTTTTCACGGCGATCTGAATCTGCTTGTTCACATCTACCTTTGTGCTCTGCATTACTTCTTCCCCTTCTCAGGCATGGACATGTAGACTTCGATGAGGCCTGTTCCCATCGGAACCTGTTGGCCGACGATGACGTTTTCCGCGACCCCCCGCAATGTGTCTCTTGTTCCTTTGATTGCGGCATCCACGATTGTGGGTATCGTAATCTCGAAGGCTGCCTTGGCTAATGTGCTGGCCTTTTCTCCGCTAACGCCGTGCCTCCCGACTTGGAGCACCTCGCCAGACGCAGTCATAGCGTCGGCTACGAGCATGACGTGCCGTACGTCTACGTCGAGTCCTTGCTCTTCGAGAACTGCCGTGGCTTCCTTTATGATTACGTTGCGGGCGGCTTCAATTCCAAGCACTTCGGCCACTTCGTGCATATTATTCGAAATTGTCCTGCCCGTGTCCACGCCTTCAGTTTCCAGTGTCAACTCGAGGTTGGAGCCTTCAGTCCTGATTACCCACTCGCTCTTCTCGCCTGTCTTCTCTTCCATGACGAGGGCCCGTTTCACTTGCGGTATTCCCTTCACGTGCATCAGTGGCAGGCGCAACACAAGTCTGTTGAATTGGGGTATGTCCATTTCCTGCGGTGCGATGTGGACGGTGTTCCGCTCGACTTCTACTTTGCATCCACCCGGCGTTACCGCCGCTTTCACGTCTTTGAGGGTCACCTCTCTTTCCCTCATCGCTTCACTGTTCAGTGTAACAATAATCCGCATCTTTGTGATATCCGATTCGATGCTTGAAGCAATGTCACCCAACTTTGTGTGAGTTATTCTTGTGGCGACCTCCTGCGCCTTGTCGCGGCTCGCGCGGCGTTTCTTATCGAGGTATACGATCATCATGGGTGTTGATGGAATCTTCCGTGCGTCAACGATCTCGATTAGCCTTGGAAGGCCTAGCGTCACGTTCTGTTCTCTCACGCCCGCGAAGTGGAATGTTCTAAGCGTCATCTGTGTCCCAGGCTCGCCTATGGATTGGGCGGAAACGATTCCCGCAGCTTCTCCGGGTTCGATCATTGATTTGCGGTAATTCTTCACTGCTTCTTTTATTGCCTCGTCTACTCCTCTTCGGGTAAGCTTCGCACGCAGGAGGCTCTCTTTCAACTGGCCCGCGAGGCTTGGAGTGAGGTCTTTCCTGACTTCTGCGACCTTCTTCTCAATGTAGGCCTTGCTGGCCTTTGCACCTTTCTCGATCGTGAGTTCGACCCGTTCCACCAGGCGTTCGGTATTCACTGCCTTTCCATGGTCGCTTTTGGCGGTGTCGACTCCGTCTTCACCATACCTGAATTGTATGATGTCGCCTCTTGAGTCGCGGACCGTTCCATCGTATTCAACACGAATGTGTTCGAGCGCATTGATGAGCCGGCGCTGCATGTAGCCGCTTTGCTGGGTCCTGACGGCTGTATCGACAAGCCCCTCCCTGCCACCCATGGAATGGAAGAAGAACTCCACGGGGGTTAAGCCGCCTTGGTATGAGGCGTAGACAAATCCGCGAGCTTCGGCTCCCACGTCTCCTCTTTCGAAGAATGAGAGGGCTCTGTCCCTGTACCCCCGTCTTATGCGTTGTCCGCGGATTGATTGTTGGCCTACTGTGGCGACCATTTGGGCGATGTTTAGCATTGAGCCGCGTGCACCGGTCTTGGTCATTATGACTCCTGAATTGTCCGTCTTGGTTTTGAGGTATTGCTCGGCCAGCTCGCCTGCTTGGTCGCGGGCTTTCGAGAGTTCATCCATGATTCGGAGTTCGAGGGACTCTTCGAGTGAGCGGCCTGGAAGCCGTTCGAGAGTCCTTTTCTTGTATTGCTCGATCAGCTCTTGAACATGTTCTTCGGCTTTCTTAACGGACCTAGATATCTTGTCTCTGACTGAATCTGAAATGTCAAGTTCGTCAATTCCGTATGAGAATCCACGTAGCGTTATGAACCGGTCAAGTAGTTTGATCAAGCTGTTTAGGAAGTTTCGGCCTGGCTCAGAGCCACTGTCCTTCACGATGCGGTGGAAGAGGCTTTCGGAACGTTCAGCACCAATTGTGTTTTTGTCTATGACCCCTTCAATTAGCGTCCCGTCCTTAACCACTACGGAGCTCCCGTCCTCCTGAGTGACCATGCTGGATTTGGCTACGAAGTTGAAACCCGAAGGCAGGAAGAGGCTGAAAATCTGCTTCCCGCTCCAGAGCTCATCCGGCCGCTTTATCTCGGCCGGCGGAAGCTCACCAGTATATCCTGCCGCAACAAGGAGCCTTCCTACCTCCTCTTTTGTCAAATAGGTTGACTTTCGTGTGAGCAAATAGGCTGCAGTGAGCAAGTCGGTCTTCGCGCCAATTATCGGCCCCCCGTACCGCGGTGAGAGAATTTGGTCTTGGACTTGCATCAGTAGTTTCGCTTCAGTTCTCGCTTCCTCACCTTGCGGGACATGGAGGTTCATCTCGTCGCCATCGAAATCCGCATTGTACGGAGGGCAGACACATGGGTTGAGCCTGAAGGTCTTGTAAGGTAGGACCTTCACAGTGTGCGCCATTATCGACATTCGGTGAAGAGAGGGCTGTCGGTTGAAGAGCACAATATCCCCGTCTCTGATATGGCGTTCCACAATGAAACCTGGTTGAATTGCGTCAGCCAGGCTTTCACGCTCTGTGACGAATTCCAGTCTCACCCTTCGCCCATCAGGCCTTACAATGTAGAGTGCGCCTGGGTACTGGTCTGGGCCATTCCTGATGAGTTGTTTCAACTCATCAACATTCCAAGGTGTGACTCTTTCCGGAATAGTGAGTCGTTGGGCAACATCAAGGGGGACGCCGACTTCGTTAATGTCAATATTTGGATCTGGTGAGATTACGGTCCTAGCCGAGAAGTCTACACGTTTTCCGGAGAGGTTGCCTCTGAACCTTCCCTCCTTGCCCTTGAGCCTTTGGCTGAGGGTTTTGAGTGCTCGGCCAGATCTGTGCCGTGCTGGTGGCAGGCCTGAAACTTCGTTGTCAAAGTAGGTTGTGACGTGATATTGGAGTAGTTCATGCAGTTCCTGGATGATGTTGACTGGTACACCAGACTCCAGGGCTTCCTTTAGTTTCTGGTTTATCCTGATAATGTCGACGAGCTTGTGCGTAAGGTCATCTTCTGAACGGATTCCTGACTCGAGTGTGATGGAGGGCCGTACGGTTACCGCTGGGACGGGTAGAACTTGAAGAATCATCCACTCAGGCCGGGCAGCGGTGGGTTCCATACCTAGTAATCGAAGGTCATCGTCTGGGATACGCTCAAGTCGCTCCCGAACTTGGCTTGGGTTTAGCCTGGCGGCACCGGCCTCCGCCATTTCATGGAAGGTGGTCGGTTTCGCGTGTTCAATCGGGTATTGACGAGCCCCGCAGTGAGGACATTCCTGGGTCTTCTTCGCATCCTTCATAACTGCTTCGTAAAATGTAGAAGGAATCTCGTTGAGTTGCTTCTGCTCTCTTTGCATCAATTCATTATATGCCTTGATCTTATCGGCTGAGAGCAAAATGCGGCCGCAATTTCGGCATGTAACCTGAAGCAATTTGTGAATCAGCTTCGCAAAGGCTACATGAACAACTGGTTCAGCAAGTTCGATGTGCCCGAAATGTCCGGGGCATGCGGAGGCAGTATTGCCGCAAGTCTTGCATTTCTGTCGGGGCTCTAGTGTGCCCAGCCGGCCGTCCATTAGGCCCGAAACGATTGGGACCCCATCCTCATCGTATGTATCAGCGGTCTGGATTTCAACCGCCGAGAGTTTCCGGATTTCGCTCGGTGATATGAGAGTGAAGTGAATGCTGCCAATTACTTTGGTTGCTTCTTCAGCTACTGACGTTCTAAGCACGCTCCGATACTTCTAGTCGCGGCGCTACCCCGAGCGCCATGAGTTCTTGTAGTAACAGTTTGAATGCGTATGACAGCTGGACGCCGGAGATTACTGCCTTGTCGCCATCGATCCTACAAATGTATTTGTTCTGTTTCACATCGTGGTAGGCTAACAGGCCGCATACTTCGCAAACCATAACCGTGTACTTGTCGGATTCCTCAAGCAGCCTGTCTCTTA
>JAHFFU010000008.1:0-2703 GCA_023247835.1 Candidatus Bathyarchaeota archaeon | reverse complement strand
TCCGACTCAACCGAAATGACGCCATCTTCTTCCAAGAGCCTGTAGTATCGATCACCCCTGTAGCCGCGAATCCCGGCCTCAGGCACTTCGAACTTATCGCGAAGGCCTCCGAGGTACTGTCTGCATTCTCCCTCGTAGACTCGGTAGAATGTCGAACGGAAAAGCCCCCGGTCGACAGAAGATTTGTTGATTATGATAGCGTCTTCCATGTTGTAGCCTTGGTAGCAAAGAAGTGCCACTACACAGTTCTGACCGGCTGGCCTGCTGTCGTACTTGATAATATCCATGGGCTTCGTTCGAACCACAGGAACCTGCGGGTAGTGTAAAATGTGAGCACGCGAGTCGACGCGGTTAGCGTAGTTTACACAGAATACGCCCAGAGCCTGCTTCGCCATGGCTGATTCGTAGGCGTTGCGTGGCGACTGGTTGTGTTCTGGATAGGGGATTAGGGACGCGCAGATTCCCAAGATCGTGTATGGGGCAATTTCCAGATGCGAAGTCCTTTCGTTGATTCGGCCTGGCGATGGAGCGATGAGTGCGTTCTCTTCCTCGTCGGCGTCCAGATACTCGATGATGCCTCGCTCTACGAGGTCCTCCCAACGCATCTCGCCACGCTGAATCGCTTCGACATGTTCACGCGTCAGACGCGGCTTAGCATTTTCGACAATGATTAGCGGCCTTCTTACCCGACCTTGGTCGCAGTTAACGTAAAGCTCCGGCCTTCCACCTTCAACCTGCGGCGCAGAATAAGCCACATTTACCTCCGAACTTATCTCCCCACTCCTCCGCATTCGAATCAGTTCCGACGCAAGCTTGTCAGCCTCGCGGACGTAACCGGCGATTAGGCCGTCTACGAAAACTTTCGCGCCTGCCTCACGAAGCTTGCTGTCGGCTTCATCTACGGTGATTACACCCATCCGTCGGAGTTTCGAGACGAATTCTCTGGAGTCAACACCAATAGATATGACTGCGCTGAGGGCGAGGTTCTTGACGAGCCCACAGTTCGAGCCTTCAGGGGTTTCGCTGGGACAGAGCCTCCCCCAATGTGTTGGGTGAAGATCTCTAGCTTCGAGGTTTGGTTGACTTCTGCTTAGAGGCGATTGGAGCCTGCGAAGATGGCTCAGAGTTGAAGCGTAATTAGTTCGGTCCAGGAGTTGGGTCACACCAACTCGACCGCGAACCCAGTTGCCAGTGGCTATCGCATGCTGTATTCGTTCCGTGATAATTCCAGGGCGAATTGCGTTACTGATTGAAAGCTCCGCATGCCTGCGTATTGTGATTCGTTCTAGTTGATACTTGAGGTCGCGGATGAGGTTTCTGAATGATATTCGGAATAGTTCGGCTAACAGAGACCCTGCGAGTTTCAGTCGCTTATTCGCGTAATGGTCTTTGTCGTCGGGTTGCCTCATGCCAAGTTTTATTTCGATTACCCGGCGTCCTACTTCAGCTATGCACGCAGCCTTCTCCTTCCTCTCTTCAGGGTGCCTTCCTATATGCGGGAGGAAGTTTCTGTCAACGGAAGCCTCAGCCTTCTTCAAACGATAATCTTCGACTTGGCCCGGCGCCAGTCGGTTGCCAATGTACAGGAGGGCGTCTCTTTGTGTCACCACGCCGACCGATTTCTCGAAGGTTGATGCAAGCTGATTCTGAAGCGTCTCATCGGCCGATATCATCTCGGCGATTTTCGAGTCCTCTTCGTACCCCAGCGCCTTTATCATTACTACTATTGGAATATCTGATGGGACGCCTGGCATCGTAATGTACATGGCGCCATCAGTCTTCATTGTCACCTCTGTTCGAGCCCTGAACCCGACAGTCGTCGAGAAGATCTTAGCCTTGTAAGTGGGGTGGACGCCCGTCTGCTCTTTGTCTACGAGAATCTTGTTGGCCGCCAAGTCCTCGAGTGCAACGACGACTCGTTCCGCACCATTTACTATGAAGTAGCCCCCAGGGTCGAGTGGGTCTTCACCTATGCTGATCAGTTCTTCAGGAGCCATGCGAGATAGCGGACAAATTTTCGAACGAAGCATTACAGGAAAGTCGCCAATGTAGACAATCTCAGTCTGCCCCTCTCTTTCCCCGATGACAGGAGTCATCTCCAAGTGTAGCGGAGCTGCGTATGTGAGGTTGCGAATTCTGGCCTCCGTGGGGAAAATCTGGCGTTCCGAACCATCTACTTCAGTAACACGCGGTGTCCCAATTTCAATCTTACCCAGCTTGATCTTCAGCGGATAATCTTCGATCTCAATCGGTATCTCTCCGGTCTCGTCGACAATAGCCTGCAATCCGCTTTCGATGAATTCGTTATACGAGTCAATATGCTGCCGAACTAGCCCCTTCTCTTCCAGGAAGTGTTTGATCAGATCCCAGACTTGGGGACTGACAGTTGAGGTTGTTGGTACAGTCATAACTTCATCCTAACCATCAACTACGTAACGATAAACGACAACTTCGCCTGCGGTAGCGCTTTTGCGAGTTACACGCAGAATGTCGCCCATCTTTGCTCCCAAAACATCAGCGGTAGGGTCGCTGGTCTTGATGTATGGAAGTTGATATGGCCTGATATGGAACTCCCGCATCAACTCTTCTGCTTCTTTCTTGGAAAGAAGTTCATGTCTAGGGACAAATTGATGCCCAAAAATGTTGTATGACCTCTCCTTATCGCTATCCTTCAAACTAGACATTCTCTCCGGCGAGAAAAGG
>JAHFFU010000147.1 GCA_023247835.1 Candidatus Bathyarchaeota archaeon | reverse complement strand
ACGCCCTTTGGAAAACCTGCCTTCTCGATTAACTTCCCAAATTCCAAGGTCGTTAGAGGTGTGACGCTTGCGGGTTTGATGATGACGGTGTTACCTGCCGCTAGGGCGGGAACAGCTTTCCAAGCCAACATCATGAACGGATAATTCCAAGGCGTTACAGTTACTACAACGCCAACAGGTTCGCGGCGGATAATACTCGTTCCAGCCGCATTGTACTCCGAGCTGGCTCTTCCTTCGAGGCATCTCGCGGCGCCGGCGAAGAAGCGAATATTGTCAATCGCGAAGGGGAAGTCACTATCGCGACTTAGCTTGATAGGTTTGCCTTGGTGTAGAGTTTCTAGAGTTGCCAGACGATCAATATTAGCCTCAATGAGGTCCGCGAGTTTGAAGAGAAGACCGGCGCGTTCCGCAGGCGACATTCGAGGCCACCGGCCTTTGTCGAAAGCTTCGCGCGCGGCGTCGACAGCACTTCGAGCATCTTCCACGCCACCCTTCGGAACTTTCGCGATTACCTCAGAGGTGGCGGGATTGAGGACGTCGTAGGTCAGCTTCGACTCCGCGGAAACCCACTCACCGTTGACAAACATTTGATAAGGTTGGATTGTAACTTCGACCAAAACTCGATCCCTCTCCTAAAAAAGACACGATGTTCTAAAAGAGCTTGCGTTTTGCACCGTTCTAAGCGTGAGGTGTGCTTGGGTGTGTGCTCAAGCTATGTCAAGTCTAATATAGCAACTGGGACGCATACTCGGGATTCATGAAGACCACAGAAGTCTTCGCAAGAAAATCCTCTGGCCTTATCAGAGTAATGTCGCCCTACTCCGCTTTCGCATACAATGTCTTGAACATCGGTGTGATATTTCCGTGGGTGTACTTGCTCACGTTGGGACTTTGGCCTGACGCCAATGTTCCTTTGGGCATACTGATCACGGGATTATTCACTGCGTTCCTGGCGGTCGTGTACGCTGGACTCGCTGCAGCAATGCCACGCACTGGAGGCGATTATGTCTTCCAGAGCCGAACACTGAAACCATTCATCGGATTTGCAATCGTCGCGACGATGATACCCACTTTCTTCCTTCATTGGCAAGCACTCGCGGGATGGTTGACTGCAATCCTCGGATTCGCACCACTCTTCACAGGCTTAGGACTAACAATGAGCAACGCACAGCTTCTGGATCTAGGCGTTTGGTTCACAACACCAATGGGAATCTGGATAACAACGATCGTATCTTCTACCTTCGCCGCCGTAATCCTGATCAAGAGCTTCCGATGGTTCGTCTTGGCCCAATGGGTCATGTGGTACGGCTTCCTCATCAGCTTCGTTGTGATGATCGCGTTATTCATCATGACACCGACAAGCGTCTTCATCGAGCGATTCAATGCAGCTATGACCATTCTAGCACCAGGAACACCAGATTACTATCACTTCGTCGCAACCGAAGCCGTGAACAACGGATTCACTCCCATGCAGGGTCTGTCCTGGAATTCAACAATCTTCGTATTGCCCATCGCCTTGACTAGCCTCGGCTGGGTCGGATACGCACAAGAACAGGCCGGCGAAATCCAAGGAGCTTCAAGTCTCAAGAATCAGCTCTTCATCAACCTTGGTGGTGGCTTGTTTAGCACCGTGTTGATGATGATCCTTGCTTACACCTTCATCAACACCGTCGGACAAGGCTGGTTGGGTGCTGCGGCCTACGGAAGCTTCCTCACTGGAACCGTCAGCATGCCCATCCCACCATGGTTCAGCAACCTCGCCGCTGTACTGACTGACAACCCAATACTGGTCTTTCTCATGATCTTCGGGATCCTGCTCAACGCGATACAAGTCGTATTCAACGTCATCGTCGGATGGACGAGAGTGACTGTCGCTATGTCGATCGATGGCGTACTACCAAAGTTCCTCAGCCATGTCAGCCCCCGCACCCATACCCCAGTAGTTTCACACGTACTCTTCTTGATCCTGGGCGGTGTCATAATGAGCTACATCTACAACTTCGTCCCAGGTTACATCACCCTGACTCTCGCCGTAACGGCTGTGGCCACAATATTCTACATTGGAACTTCTCTAGGTGGCGCAATCTTTCCGTGGAGTAGGAAAGAAACGTACGACACTTCACCTATCGCAAAGTACAAGATAGGCGGTATCCCAGTGATCACGATCTGCGGCATCATCGCCACGCTCTTCAGTGCTTGGATGCTTTACTTCTACGTTACGATTCCAGGGCTCGGCGTGTTCAACTGGGTGACCCCGACATCAGGAATACTGATGCTATCCATATTCCTGTTCTGGCTCGGATACTTCTTTGTGCGACGCTGGTGGCTCAAGAGAGTCGGCATTAATCTCGACTTGGCCTTCAAGGAAGTGCCCCCAGTCTAGGGGCACCCTCTTCTCTTTTCTATTCAACCCGATGTGAACTGATAGCTTAGCAGCTTGTCTTTTAGCACATTCACAATGACGCCACGCAAGATTCCGGACGCGTACTCTGATCCGGGGTTGATGCATGTCGTCCGTTTGATCTTGGCAGCGTTCTTTGTTTCGTGAATGTGGCCGCAGAGCATCAGTAATGGCTGAATTTTCTCGATGGCGCTTCGAACCGCAGTGCTTCCGACGGGTATCAAGACCTGCTGACCCCCTTCAACAACTGGCTTAGGTGGGTCCACCGTAGAGTCGAGTTTTGGAGCGATGTCCAAAGTAGAATCGAATGGTGGGACGTGGACATTGAAGATGCAGTTTGAAGCGTCCGTTACTTGACTGATCAGCGGATCCAATTTGGTTGCAAGTTCATCCTCACTGCACTCACGTGGGGTCTTCCATGGGGTAGGGTTGCTCCAACCGAGGCTCACCATCTCGTGCCCGCTTTCAAGTGCAACTATTTTTGCGTCAACGTTCACGAAGTGGTCGGTGGAGATAGCGCTGTCCAAAACTTCTTGTTTATCATCATTCCCGCCTGTCCAATAGCATTTGACGCCTAGGGGTCCTAGATTTTCCTCAGCCAATCCGGCCCATCGTCCCAATCGGTCGATCATGAGCTTGTCGAAGAGAGCTGAAACCTTTGCAGCATCAGACCGTAAGGATTCATATTCGCTCGAGGAAACTCGATATGGATAGAGTCCAGCGTTCATCATTCGTGTTTCGAAATCGGGCACTTGCTCCGGAGAAACCTGCTCGAATTCCTGTCCCTGAAAGTTGAATCGGAATTTGCCGTTCGGTTCCTCCACGATGGGCACGACGGTCTTTCCGGTTATGTCGCCGCACATTACAAGTGCATCAGTTTCGTAGAATTTCGCGGCGCCAATGAATCTTCTGAAGACGATCTCAGAGGCGTGGATATCTGTGGAGAAGAATATTCTCTGAAACTTTCTCTTCGCTTTTTCTCTCGCCATTTCTAATCAAATTCACCGGCAAAATTGGCTGTTGAGAATTAAGCGTTTGCTGGGCTCTTCATTGTGCGATAAGGCTAAGTAGCGAGAAAGACGTGCGTTTGCCAGTGGTGTGTGTTAGTTTGACCACTCTGCAGGAATTGAGCTTTGAAGAAGCACCTCGCATAATCGTCAAACCCCCGGGCCCCAAATCGAAAGAACTTCTGTCAAAGCAATCGTCCCTCGAAACGCGCGCCGTAATTTACCCTAAGGCCTTCCCATGCGCCATTGATTCAGCAAAAGGTGCAACGATTAAAGATGTGGACGGCAATCTCTACATTGACTGGATGAGCGGCATATGTGTGCTCAACCTGGGACATAACAACCCGTTCGTGAGTGCGGCTGTCCGGTCTCAGCTGGAGCGAATATGGCACTCGCTTGAGATTCCTACCGAAGCCAGGATCAATTTCTTAGATAAGATGCACTCCGTTCTCCCTGGTGATCTTCGGGGTGACGCGAAAATTCTCCATACTGTTACTGGAGGAGATGCGTGTGAAGCCGCCATTAGTCTCGCAAAACATGTTACCGGAAACAGCACGATAATCGCATTCGGGGGTTCCTATCACGGGGTTCATCAGGGCATTGTGAGCTTAACCTCGAGCAGACAGTACCTGAAGACTTCAGGTGCGATAAGGTATGGCGTCTTCCATCTTCCCTA
>JAHFFU010000146.1 GCA_023247835.1 Candidatus Bathyarchaeota archaeon | reverse complement strand
TTTCATTTGGCACCCGCTGATGGATCACGCTGACAAATACAAGTACGAAATGTCCACCATACCGCGCCATCGGAGGCCCCCGACGAAGTTCACGCGTTGGATGCTTAGCGTTCTTCGTAAGATTTCAAAGGACCTTGCAATATTTGTTGAACCTGTTGTCCGGTTGGAGCAGAGGTACTATGTCTTGCTGGTCAGGTTTCGTCAGTCGCGCCTTTTACCACACGTTCACATGGTTTCTTGGCAGAGATACAGCCGAAGTGGGCGAATCATTGGTACGCTGATCGGCTTTGGATTGCTGGCTGCCTTCATCGCGATTCTTGTCCCGCCGAATTTGCCAGTGGTACGCCAGTTCGTGTTTCGTACTGAAGTAGCAACGCTTCCTCCTTATGTGATAGGTTCAGTCCTGCGGCTTGCCGCGGGTTACCTTATCGCGCTCGGTTGGACGCTTGTCGCGGGTATTCTGGTCGCCCGAAGCGAGCGTGCCTTTAGCTTATTGGTACCGATCTTTGATATCGCGCAGTCAATTCCTGCGCTGGCTTTGTTCCCGATCGTGGTTACGGTTGTAATTGATTACTTCCATGGCTCCGAGTTCGGGTTGGAACTTGCCTCCATCGTACTTGTGTTGACCGGCATGCAGTGGTACCTTCTCTTCAACATCATCGGCGCCGTGAGGGCTATACCCTCAGAGGTTCTTGAAGCGTCTAGATGCTTCGGTTTGCGAGGACTAAAGTTCGTCAGGCATGTGGTTTTGCCAGCAATTTTACCCGCGGTCGTTATCGGAAGCATTCAAGCTTGGGGAGGCGGCTGGAACGCAACCATTGCTTCCGAATACATCAATACATCGACGAAGACCTACTCTGTTGTTGGTTTAGGATATCTCCTAGACATCGCAGTCGCGAAAGGCGACACCCCGCTGGTTCTGTTGGTCATTGGAGTCATGGCAGGCGTCGTAGTCTTGATGAACAGAACCCTCTGGAATTATTCACTGAAGCGAGTTGACAAATACAAATTCGAGGGGTGAAATCAATTGCCGGAAGCCACACTCAAAGTCCAGGAAGTTTCAAAGGTATTCGAGACCGGAGAACACAAGATCCCTGCGCTGGAAAGTGTTACATTTGATGTCTACCAGCACGAGTTTCTGTGCATTGTGGGGCCTTCCGGTTGCGGCAAGTCCACACTTCTTAGGCTTCTCGATGGTCTAGATCACCCGACCGCTGGCCGAATTCTTTTCAGAGGCCAACCCATTACCGGGCCGACTCCAAAGATCTCTATGATCTTCCAGACCTTCGCGCTTCTACCTTGGAAAACAGTCCTCGAAAACGTCGAACTGGGCTTGGAGGCCCATGGAACTCCGCTAAAGGAGCGTCGAGAGAGGGCCGCCAAGTACATCGAGGCCGTTGGGCTGGACGGCTCCGAGGGCGCTTACCCACGTGAACTGTCGGGCGGGATGAAACAGAGAGTCGGTATAGCGAGAGCCCTTGCGGTAGAACCGGAGGTTCTGCTAATGGACGAACCTTTCTCATCGCTCGACGAATTGACCGCGGAGAAGTTACGGAATGACGTGCTCGAGATTTGGCGTGAGCCCAGTAAGGTCACCAACATTTTCATCATGGTTACTCATAACGTGCACGAGGCAATTTTCATGGCGGACCGGGTCATCGTGCTGAAAGCTAGGCCGGGAATGATCGTTGCGGACATGTCCATCGGGTTGCCTCGGCCTCGCGCGAAGTACGCGCACACTAGGCAGTTCTACGATTACGAAAATCGAATCGTGTCAGTTATTGAGAGATTCTCGCCGCCGGGATTCAAGGCCGCCCACCAGGCGGCAAGCGCTAGATGAAGAGCGCGGGCACTTCTCAGATCGAACTCTCTAAGCGAAGGGAATTTCTGATGGTAAACTAATTAGCGTACGTACGGCTCTTCGGGAGTCCTACGAGTGAGAATGTTTCCAGAGCTTTCTCCATCACAATTGCGCTGGACTTGCGATCCTAAGGTTTTCGGCGCAAAATCGACTGAGGAGCTAAAGCCGCTAGACGTCTTACTCGGGCAGCCCCGTGCGCATCATGCATTATTGTTTGGGTTTGGGGTAAAGGACCCTGGCTTCAACATATTTGCTCCCGGTCCGCCGGGGACTGGCAAGACGACAGCCGTCACGGATCATCTCGAGGATCTTGCACAAAGAAAGCCCGTTCCGTCCGATTGGTGTTATGTCCACAACTTCGAGGACGAGTACCAGCCTAACGCGCTTCGATGCCTGCCCGGGATGGGAAGACAGCTAAAACAGGACATGCGCGAGTTCATCGACGCGGCGAAGCTTTCGATTCCCCAGACCTTCGAGAGTGAGGACTACGCCGCTAAACGTGACCAGATAGTACGGCGCGCTAACCAGAAACGGCAAGAGATCTTGGCACAGATGAGCCAGCTCGCTCAGGAACAAGAGTTCCTGATGCAACTTACGCCTGTAGGCATCTCATTAGCGCCCGTAATTAATGGGCGTCCAATAGGAGATGATGAGTTTCTTTCACTTCCTAAAGATTCGCAGCAGAAGATCACGCAGAAACGCGAAACTCTTAGAGAGAAACTCATGCCCTTAACTCACCAGTTGCGCGAACTCGAAGCCAAGACTCGCGATGAAATCGCCGAGTTTGACAAAGGCGTAGCCCTGTACGCGATCGAGCACCTGATGTCCGGTCTCCTCGAGAAATACAAAGCAAATGAGGAAATCTCAAAGTATTTACAAGAAGTCCAGAGCCACATCCTAGAAGACCTGGACCGATTCCGATCCAAAACCGGTGACCAGAAGGAGTCTTCAGAGTCAAAATGGGCTGACGAGGCGGCGTTTCGCGTCTATGAGGTAAACGTTATCGTCGACAACGCCGCCCTCAAAGGCGCCCCGGTAATAGAGGAAGACAACCCTACATTTGACAACGTTCTAGGGCGTGTAGAAAAGGAGAGCCGATTTGGAATACTGACGACTGATTTTACACTAATCCGCGGAGGCTCCCTCCACCAAGCGAACGGAGGCTATCTGATTATTCGAGCCGAGCAACTTCTGAAAGATATCAACGTCTATGATGGGTTGAAGAGAGCGTTGAAGTCGCAGGAGATTCAAATCGAAGATGTCCCGCAAAGGGTGGGTTATGCGAGCGTAAGGTCACTTTCCCCGAAGCCCATACCTTTGGACTTGAAGGTCATTCTCATCGGGGACCCAAGCTTGTACCAGCTACTCTTTGCAGCCGACCCTGAGTTTCGTGAACTCTTCAAGGTCAAGGCGGATTTCGACTATACAATGCCAAGGACTGATGACAACCTTCGGAACTACGCCGGGTTCTTCTCTACGCTGGTCATTAACGAGAACCTGAAACATCTTGACGCTCCAGCCGTGGCGCGGCTTCTCGAACACAGCTCCCGGCTCGCCGAAGACCAAACTAAGCTCTCAACCCAGTTTGGCCTTATCGCGGACGTTGTCCGCGAGGCAAACTTCTACGCGTCGCAAGAGAACTCGAAATACGTAACTACCAAGCATGTCGAGCGAGCCATCGAGGAAAAGATCTATCGGACCGATCTGAGTCAAGAAAAGCTACAGGAATACATCGAACGAAACGTGATACTGGTTTCAACGGAAGGCGAAGCCGTCGGCCAGGTCAACGGATTATCCGTTCTGAATGTTGGCGATTATGCGTTCGGTTCACCCTCTCGGATAACGGTCAGCGTTGGCCTTGGAAAAGAAGGCCTAATCGATGTCCAACGAGAGGTGAACATGGGCGGTCCCATTCACGGTAAAGGCGTCATGATCATTGCGGGGTACTTGTCGTCAAAATACGGCTACAACAAACCATTGACCCTCTCGGCCAGGGTCGTATTCGAACAAAACTACTCAGGCATTGAGGGCGACAGCGCATCGAGCACCGAGCTGTACGCTCTACTCTCAGCCCTGTCCGGCCTGCCCATTAAACAAAGCTTTGCGATGACAGGCTCCGTGAACCAGAAAGGGGAAGTACAAGCCATCGGCGGGGTGAACGAGAAGCTTGAAGGCTACTTCGACGTCTGCAAAGCTAAGGAGCTCAACGGTAAACACGGCGTGCTCA
>JAHFFU010000007.1 GCA_023247835.1 Candidatus Bathyarchaeota archaeon | reverse complement strand
TGGGTTCATGAGAACCCCTTCATCAAAGACGCCGTCTCACTTCTTTCAAGCGCGATGTCAGCAACGGAAAAGATCAAGCTGGGCTCTGGCTGTGTAAGTGTCGTAACTCGTCATCCCCTGCTGGTGGCTACGACCTTTCTGGCCTTGAATGACATGTCGGGGGGGAGAGCGATCATGGGCGTTGGCCTGGGCGGTTTTCCGTGGTTACCGAAGCTGGGCGTGAAGGTGTTTCCTGTTCAGCAAACGAAGCCTCTCAAGAGGATCAAGGAATTCCTAACCATTACGAATGGGCTCCTTAATGGTGATGCGGTTTCACTTGACGGAGAATTCTTCAAAGTCGTTGAGATTAAGTTGGAAGCAAAGCCATCAGGTAAATTTCCAACGTACCTAGCAGCTTTCGGGCCACAATTGCTGAGAATGGCGCCTAAATTCGTTGATGGGGTAATCATCTCCCCTGCTCTCATGACGCCCGAGATCACTGCACAGAACGCGCAGTTTGTCAAGCAAGGGGAACAGGGAGGCAGAAAGGTGGACGTTGCCTCTTACATTCTCTCAACTGTTTCCGACGATATTGGGAAGGCTCGCAATCTAATGAAATCATACTATTTTCTGCTATACCAAGTGGCTGAGGTTCTCAGGCCGGAGATATTCGAACCTTACGGCGTAAAGGAGAAAGATCTCGAACCCATAAAGGAGGCTTGGCGCAAGAGAGACCTTGCCGCCGCAGCCAAAGTCATGCCGGACGCTGTAGTCGATGCTCTAACTCTGACTGGAAATGCAGATCACTGCGTTGAGCGGTTAAGGAATTATAGGAAAGCCGGAGTTGAACTCCCCATAATCATGCCCATCGGAGATATTGACGCAGCGATTCAAGCGTTTGCACCGAATTAAGACACGATGAATCAAGCATTGCACCTTGCGTTTGAGGCGAAGCCTTGCACGCCACTCCTTTCAGGCTAGCCGCTCTCTCACTTCTTATGGCGGCGGGCTTGTGGGTACTCGTATTTCTGATCCGACCGCTCGACTTCTGGATAATGCTGAGTTCCTCCACACTAATCCTCCTAATCGTTGCCCTCATGATTAATCGCGGTAAGGCCTCAGTTCGCATCGACACCAAGATGGTGCTTTTCGGTGTGGTGAGCGCGACCTTACTGTACTTGCTATTTTACGCCGGGTTCCAAGTGACCAAGTCAAATCCTTTATTCGGCGAAGCCGTCAGGCGAGTCTACGAGCTCCGAACTTCATCCAGCTACCTGATCGCATTAGCATTGGTCTTTCCAATCGGGCCAGGCGAGGAAATCTACTGGCGTGGCTTAATCCAACGTAGATTCTCAGAAAAATTTGGCCCTAGATTCGGACTCCTAACCGCTACTAGCGCTTACGCTTTGGTTCATCTTCCTACGCTGAACCTACCCCTAATTCTAACCGCATTTATTGGAGGCCTTGTGTGGGGATACATCTACAAAGTGACTCGGCAACTGCTGCCGGTTATCTTATCACATGTCCTGTTCGATCTGCTAATCTTCGTAATTGCTCCATTAACCTAACCAAGGATGAGGCCAACTGTGAGCAGCAGGCCGAAGATTACGGACAATGCGAAGGTCGTCTGTGTTAGTTTCACGTAGTGCAAAGGAGACCGAGCGGAGGTGCGGTATGATCGTATCTGGATAAAGTAGAGGGGGAGTGTAAGCAGAACCAAGCCCGCAAATGCAGGAAGAAGCCTCCACACCACTGCGCCTAAGACAATCAAATACGATGCCAGAGTTAGGGCGAAAGCAGCTGCAAAGGCTACCCTGCGTCCCACAGTAACCGTGAAACTTCTCTTGCCACTCTTTTGGTAAGAGTCAAAGAAAATTTGGTCATGGTTGATGAGCACCGTGGTTGTCAGGAATCCCAGTGGCAAACCCATTAGCGCTGACAAGGGCGAAACGTAGCCGGACTGTACATAGAAGCTTCCCACTACAGGAAGAATGCCAAACGACAGGAAGATTCCAAGTTCACTCAGCCCGAGTCCGCGATACCCCAGCCTTAGAGGCGGCGCGACATGGAAGTATGCAAAGAAGAACCCAATAGCACCAAGCAATAGTACAATCGGACCTGTTACGAGGGTCAAGTAAAGCCCCACAATTATTGTGAGCATGAAAAATAGATAGGCAGTCAACTTCGCTTTGTCAAAGGTCATCAATCCCCGCGGCAGGACCTTCCAGCCTCCAAAATCCGGCGGAAACATATTATTTGACACAACATCCACGCCGCTCTCAAAATCGTAGACATCGTCGATCGTGTTCGCAGCGAGGTGAAATAAAATGCTGCCCAACACGACTAGACCGAATAGGTAGGGACTCAATATCCGGTTGGTCCACCATGCAAGTGAAGTCCCAACCAGAACGGGGGAAAGAATGACTGGCAAGAACTGAGCGCGGCTTAGCCTAAATATTCGGGATGCTGCTGTCATGACGAACCCTATCCGCTTATCCAGCCGACCTTGATTAGCAGTCGGGTCTAGTTATCACTGAGACGGTGTGATCGAGCCGTTGCGCGGCAATTTCAGTTGCAGGATTCCGGAATAGCTGACAGCCACCCCATTGTCCACCTTAACATAGTCGCCTTTCTGAACAGGCTTTGCCAAGTTCCGATAATTGTACCTGACAAACGTGCGGCCTGTTTCATCCTCAAGAACGAGCATGAATTGGTTCATGTCATGGATCTTGCCCTCGATGTGGATATTCCTCATTCCGTTGCGGATATCCTCAATTCTCATTTCACGCAGCCTCCAGGAGATGGAGATGCGAATTGGGAACCACTTTGAGTGGGCCAGCAACCTTCCGCCCTAGCTTTTCCGTTCCTTCTTCTCCTCCTTAGTTGGGTTGCCTTCACGTCGCCAATACCAATAACTGCTTTTCAAAGTGTTCACCACCGCAAGTCCGCTTCCATGATTCTACACGCCATACACGTTGATGGGAGATGTAATCTTCTCGGTTTTCTTTGGAAATTGCCCTGTTTGAGGGTCTCCCGAAGCAGGAAAGAGCCGTTTTCCGCGAAAAAAGGCAAATTTCGCCACGGCTAAACATCGATAAGGGCTAGTGGTATAGCTTTAATTACGCTTGGGTGCTTCCTAGGGTTCGGTACGCTGCGGATTCTACTTTTGAGTATTATCTTGGGCGTAACTAACCTGTAAAGTGGTGTAAGTGGATTATGAGTCAAGAAGGATACGGCGGCCGAACCATGTACAAAGTTACATGTTCTGACTGCGGTGCTGAAACTGAAGTGCCGTTCAAGCCAACGCAAGGCCGACCGGTCTATTGTAGGTCCTGTTACCAGAAACATAGACGATACTAGGTTCCCAACCTACGGTAATCGTCTTCCCCTCTCCTTTCTAATATTTTCCTCTGCGTTTTTGCAATGGTTCAAATCATAATGTGTGCAGTAGGGGACCGATCCAAATTGGAATTTGAGACCGCAGTCCGAAAACGTAGGATGGTTCGCAACTTTCAACGTAAACCTGTTCCGGCGGACCTCATCGGCAGTATTCTTGAGTTGGCGCTACACGCGCCAAGCGCCGGGTTCAGCCAGGGGTGGGCCTACATAGTAGTGACAGAAGAAGGGCTGAAGAAGAAGATCGGGGAGATTCAGGGCGAGACCGACTTCTACGCTAGCCGTTTTCATAGGTTCGTGTCGGAAGCGCCAACGTTAATCGTAGCCTGCGTCAGCGAGAAGATCTATCATGACCGCTACCGGGAGCCTGACAAGTTGAAAGAAGATGGCACGGAGATTGAATGGCCAACCCCCTACTGGTACTTCGACATCGGATGCGCCTGCATGTTGATCCTCTTGGCAGCTGTCAATCAAGGTTTGGCAGCAGCTTTTACAGGCGTCTTTCGCCTCGACCAAATGAAGCAGCTTCTCGGAATCCCGGACCACTTTCACCCGGTCGGCGTTATATCGATAGGCTACTCAGCGGAAGATGTAAAGTCCCCGTCGCTTAAGCGAGGCCGAAGGCCGCCCAAAGAAGTGGTCCACTACGAACATTGGTAATGGACTCCAGCCATCAGTTGTATTCGGACCTAGAACAGTTCATAGACTGGCGAGCTGAGGCACGTTACGCCCCCGTCACCTTTCCAGAACTCGGAGACCTCGATTTCAATCGGCTTATAATCCGCATCCTTCAGCTTGGCAATGGTTCTCGGAAAACCGAAAGGTATGAGAACATTGCCTTCCCCAAGGTAGAGCGCGTCCGCGGCATAGGCTTCATGGTCAGGTATTCTAACGAACCTGAAGCCCGGGAACGAATCGGGGTTCACCTGGTCAGGCGCTATGATCATCGTCCCATTGCTCAGGTACGAGCATCCGCATAGGAGATGCAGCAGGTCCGTTTTTACAGGCGTCACTTGCTGATTGTTCAGGTAGCCGCTCAGCTGCTCAATGCCATCTAAGTTAGTTCGTTCAGATTGGCCGACAAAGATGCCCATTTCGGTGACCACTACGTCGCCTCCTTCCAAAGTCCCAGGCGCCTTCACGATATTTACGGCGCCAACTACCGTTCGCTGTCTTGCTAATGCGTCGATGAAAGCTTTTGCTTCACCTCTTCGAGTCTCCTCTCCAAACCGGCCTATTATCGTCCGGCCCGACCCCAATAGGGCGGGGTCTTGCATGAAGACCGAATCTGGGTGTGCTTCCAAAGGCGGCAGTTCGATTACTTCAACACCTGATTCCTTCAGGACTGAGACATACGTGCGATGTTGTTCCTTCGCCAGGGGTACGTCGATCTCTTTTTTGCTCGGGTTCGTAGAAACACAATTGATGTAACTGTCTGACGGGGGACGAACGAATGCAACATCAAATAACCTGTCAAATTTGCTCATCATTTTTCACGCTACCTAAGCCACATTCGGTTTCAATAGTGCCCTCAGTTACAATTATCACTAATTTCTTCAAGTCGGCCAGTTGACAGAGAAGGGACTTAGGCCGTGACTTATTCTTGTAGCCTAGGGTAGTCTGACAGATACTCCGCACCCTTATCTGTGTCTAGGATATCGTCCTCTATTCTGATTCCGCCAATCTTCTGACCGTAAATTCCTGGTTCGACACTGTGGACCATTCCCGGTTTCAATACGTCGCTTGACTCTACGTGCAATGCCGGAATTGGTTCGTGAACCCCGACCCCTATCCCGTGTCCCAGTCGATGCACTAAATACGCCTGGAGGCCGTGGCGTCGGATGGTCTCTATCGATATTCGAGCAATTTCCGCTGCGCGGACCTCGGGCTTAATGGATGATATCGCAGTGGTCTCCGAATCGAGAACCGCCTCAAGTAGGGACGTCTGTTTTTTGTCAGGTTTTCCGACTACGAAGGTTCGTGTGGTGTCCGAACTGTAACCGTCGGCTATGACGTCAAGTTCTAGCATTACGAGGTCGCCCCGCCTCATCTTGCGTCGGGTGTTCCCGACCACGTACTTGTAAGCCTCTGCGGTGGACGGTCCCGATGCCAAAAACGCACACGCCACAATCCGGTTGGCATGGCGCTTCATCACACCTTGCGTGATTATCTCATGTTCAATCTTGGTTGATAACTCAATTTCAGAGAGGCCGGGCTTCAGGTTTCGTTCAAATGTTTCCAAGCCGATGCGTGCGGCACGATTGGTCTTTCTCAGAGCTTTCACTTCTTGCTTAGTCTTTATCGCGCGTGCTTGGGTGAGCAGTTCAGAAGCGCCCCTCAAGTCATACGCGGATAGTTTCTGTTTGAGTACGTTGATCGTCTTTTCACCGATCACATTCACCTCATACCTTAGCGGGGACGAGAGGATGAGTTCCCATGCCTCCTCAACTCCGATTACGCCGGAGCTGATCCCAAGGTCCAAGAGTGCTTTGAGCACATTCTCTGAGCCCACTTCGAGGGCGCTACCAAGATGTTCGAATGTTTCCCACTTGTACAATCTGACATCAGAAACCCAAGTCGGTGGTAGGGTCTCTCCTGAGGGGTGGATGAGGACCGGATCTTTTTCCAATGGGAAAACTAAGTACGTCAGGCCTCTCCCGCACCAGGCATCCGACAGATACGTTACGTTCTCGGGCAGGCGCAAAACCAAGGCGGCCAGGCCTTTGAGGCGCATCATTTCCCGCACACGGCTGAGCTTCGCTTCGTCGCGACCCAATTTCCTTGCATCCAAAACGGGTTGACACTGCTCTTGGGTTAAGAGGTTTCCCCAAACGGAAAGGAAAAATTGTCGCGCAACCTAGAGAATTGTGTAAGGGAGGTCCTCTTGGAAGAGCGCCAAGTCGAGATGCCTCCAGAATGGGGCGGCATCATTCCAACTGGAGTATTCATTGAGGAAGGGAAGCGACTAGTTGGCGAAGCGTCAAAACGAGAGATCCCACTCAGGCTTTTGGGGGGCGTGGCGATCCGTATCCACTGCTTAGAGTTCATGGATTTTGCGAAGAAGCTAATGCGACTAGGCGAAGGCCGACAGGAGTATACCGATCTGGATTTTATGTCGTACATAAAGTTCCGGAAAAATAGGATGAAAGAATTCTTCGAAGAGATGGGCTATGAGAAAAGGCCGACGACAATGTCGAGCGCTGCTACCCAGCGGCAGATTTACTTCCACCCAAAGGGTTGGTTTTACGTGGATGTCTTTTACGATAAGTTGCTCGCGGCAAACCACCCGCTAGACTTCAGGGAACGCTTGGCCATCGACTCGCCAACCATAACGCCTACGGATATGTTGCTTGAAAAGTTGCAGATAGTATTCCCCGACGAGAAGGATGTCAAAGACCTACTCCTCCTGCTTCGAGCGCATGAAATTTCGCTACAGGAGGAGGGGAATAGGATAAACGCGAAGTTCATCGCTGCGAAGCTTGCCTCGGATTGGGGTTTCTGGTATACAGTAACGACTAATCTAGGAGGGCTGCTGCAATACGTCGGGAGCGCTCAGAATCTCGCTGCTGAGGAGAAGGAGGACCTGAACTCGAAGCTAGGTCAGCTCCTTCAAGCCATTGAGAATGAGCCGAAGAGCACGAGTTGGAAAATGCGTTCGGTCGTAGGTACGAAGAAGAAATGGTACAATCCCGTTGAAACCGCTCAGACCATCGGCGAATTCGGAATCTGGAAATTACGAGAGACGAAATAGGAGAAAAGGTCGCGCGTGGCGGGGCGAAGGTTTTGTTGGGTTCGTTGTTGACAAGGGTGTATATGAACCGTAAGTGGGCGCGATAAAACTCTGATTTCCATGTGTAGTGGTGCGCACCTAAAATAACCAAGACAAAGCAAATTGGTGCATTGTGGGGAGATGTCTGGATTTGGTGGAATGGGTCACTCTATATTGTGAAAAGTGCCAGTCTGAAACCAAACACAACCTGACCTGGGGAAGGAAGAAACCGCTGATCGGCAAACCATACCGAGATGCGACATGCACGCGTTGCGGGAGTCGCACTAAGTACTACAAGAGATGGTGAAACGAATCAGGTTTGGGACATAGTTGCTAGTGTTGCCTTTGACCAAGACAAGAATTCCAGTCATGCTTGGTAACGTCGTTGAGTTGGCTGGCATTTTCCTTGCCATATACCTGATTGTCTTGGCCCCTGAGGTCCCTGCCATTCCTGTGAAGTTTCTTCTGTATCTGGTCGCTTGGTTTTGCTTACTCTTCTTTCCGCATGGCCTAGCCCACTATGTGGTAGGTCGGTTGGTGGGAGTAAGGTTTCGGTATTACTCCTTGGGGAAGTCTTCTGTGTCCAAACTCAGAATGCGGTTTCTCGGCGCGATCGCCGACAAGTCCGTAGTCTTGACCCTAAATGTCGATCGAGGTTCACTTCAATCAGTCAGTTTTCGCGGACGGATTGCGATGTTTAGTTCGGGGGCCGTAGCCTCCATGATACTTCCATTCTCTGCCGCCTTGGCCTCCCTTCGAGACTTGCCGAAAGTGCTTAGCGTTTTTCTCCTCTTACTTTCCGCCGCGAACCTGGCGTTTGATCTTTACTTCAGCCCGAAGGCTGGCGACATCTCCAGAGCCATATCTGCGACAAAAAAATCTGAATAGTGAAAGTCGCTAATCATTTCAATTTGGCACCGCTTTAATATTGGTCCTCCAATCTGGGGGGAGTGCGGTAACCTTGAACTACAGACGTTTGGGTAGCGCGGGATTGAAAGTTAGCGAGCTTTCGTTGGGCGCATGGGTCACATACGGCGGCCAAGTCGGTGAGGATGCCGCCCTAAAGTGCATGTCCGCGGCCTATGATGCTGGTGTAAACTTCTTCGATAATGCCGAAGCTTACGCGAATGGAAATGCTGAGACAGTGATGGGGAATGTGATCAAGAAAATGGGCTGGCCCCGCGAGAGCTTCGTTGTGTCGAGTAAGGTTTTTTGGGGGGGCGAAGGGCCTAACGATAGAGGGCTTTCTCGGAAACATATCTACGAAGCGTGCAGGAGATCCCTGAAACGCTTGCAGCTTGATTACCTTGACCTTTTCTTCTGCCACCGCCCTGACCCAAACACTCCAATTGAGGAGACCGTCCGCGCCATGGACGACCTGGTCCACCAGGGTTTGATTCTTTATTGGGGGACCTCGGAGTGGAGTGCTGCCGACATAATGCGCGCCCACGCCCTCGCACGAGAGTATCACTTAGCTCCGCCGCAAATGGAGCAACCCCAGTACAACATGATGCACCGTGACCGAGTTGAGAAAGAATACGTTCCGTTATACCGTGAGATAGGTTTGGGTACGACGATCTGGAGTCCCCTAACGTCGGGACTGCTCACTGGTAAGTATAACAAAGGTATACCCCCAGGCACTCGCGCTTCGCTCCAGGGCTACGAGTGGATACGTGAATACATCCTTACCCCGCAGAACATCGAGAAGGTGAAACAATTGCAACCCATCGCTACCGAGCTGGGATGCACGATGGCGCAGCTGGCTCTAGCGTGGTGCCTCAAGAACCCGAACGTGAGCACGGTAATTACAGGCGCAACGCGACCGGAACAAGTGTCGGAAAACATGAAGGCCCCAGAGGTGGTCCCAAAGCTCACCTCGGATGTCATGGAGCGAATAGAAAAGGTTCTTGGCAACAAACCAGTGTTCGAAGAAGACTAGGCTCAGGTAGACAAAGAGTTTAGCAGAGCGCGGAGCTTCTTGAAATCCTCCTCCATGACGTTTCTCAAACTGAAGGTGTAGAGAGCGGCAGCTGGATGGTACATGGGGAAATAGGTTATCGGCCCATCTTCGAATGGGATTCCGTGAAGTTCCGTCACAGATTCATCTAAATCGATAAGGGCATGTATGGCTGAATTGCCCATCGGACATATCACCCTTGGTTGAATGAGCGAGATCTGGCGGTCGAGGTACGGCCTACAAGCTGCCGACTCATCCTTTCGTGGCGGCCTGTTGTTCGGCGGCCTGCACTTCACCATATTGGTGATGTAAACATCTTCGCGCCGCAAACCTATCGACGCAAGAAGCTCAGTCAGCAACTTTCCGGCGGCGCCAACAAAGGGACGACCTTGAATATCCTCCTGTTCCCCAGGAGCTTCCCCAACAAACATAACCGCCAAATTCTTCGAACCCTCACCCGGAACTGCATTCTTCCTAGTCTCGCTTAGACGACATTTCGTGCAAACTACCACTTCGCATGAGACCTTTTCGAGTGAGTCTCCCGATTGCGTCGGAATCAAATCTCCATTTTGAACTAGAATCGAAATTTGGCTTCGTGGTTTTGTTAACGTACGGTATATATGCCTCTTTTCGCTTCACGTAGCGAATTCGCTTCAAGGGAGTCGCTCATGCCGATCACTGATGTCGTGAAGAAACAGCTCGCGCAAAAGGTCAGGTTGCACTACAAGGTTTGCCGCGACTGCGGGGCACGCAACCCGGGCGCATCTAATCGCTGCAGGAAGTGCCACGGTCACAACCTGCGGTGGAAGAAACGTGAGCTAGGGGCGAAGTAGAGTAGCGCTCCCCAGCTCTTCCTAGCTGAGAACGGTCCGGGACAGAAACTGGATTTCTTCAGAGAGAAGACAAAAAGCTGGGGGGCCCAGTTCGCCTAAGAAATTCCCATCTGGGCCTTTGCTTCTTCGCTCATCTTATCAGGCGTCCATGACGGTTCCCAAACAAGCTCGACTTTTGCGTCCTTGACTCCGTTCATCGCCTTGACTTTGGACCGTACTTCTTCCGAGATCATTCCGCCCATCGCGCAGCCGGGCGCGGTGAGCGTCATTTTGATTCCCACGTTACCATCGTCCTGTACGTTAATGTCGTATACCAAGCCCAGGTCCCAGATGTTGATGGGAATCTCCGGGTCGAAACAATCCTTCAGCACGGTTATGATCTCATCCTTCGTTACCAACCTTCAATTCACCTCCACATTCCGGAGCAACCAGCTCTTCTGCGACAACTCGACATTTCCCTTCCCTATTAATCTTAGTCTGTTCACTTTAGGCCTTCACTTTTAGGCCTTCACCCGCTTCCTCCTCAGACCAAGCTATCGGCAATGCGCCCGGAACTGGTTCAAGCAGCCTTATCGCGTTCAATCTGACCGCTCTCGTAACCTCCTCGAACAGTGGGTTGACGTAATCCTCTATCTTCCCTTCGTCGGATAGTCTTGAGATCTCGGGGTCAATGGGCACAGCGCCTAGATACGATATTCCTGCTTTCTTGGCTGCTTCCTGCGCCTTACTCCGGCCAAAGATCTCCATCTTCTCCCCACACTGAGGGCACACAACGTAGCTCATGTTCTCGATGATTCCCAAGATTTTCACAGGTGTGAGCTGTTCGCTCAGTGTTTTCGCCATATTGATTCCCTTATTGACCACCATGAGCGCTAAGTCCTGAGGCGTCGTAACGACGATAACACCTTGTAACGGGAGAGACTGGAAAACTGTCAACGGGGCATCCGATGTCCCCGGAGGGAGATCTACGAGTAGGAAGTGTAGGTCTCCCCATTCGATGTCCTGAAACATCTGTCGTATGACGCTATTGATGATTGGGCCTCTGACGATGACGGGCATCTGTGGTTCTTCGAGTATGAGATTCATCGAAACCATTTTGATTCCCATAGGAGTTGTTGCGGGGAGCACGTGCTTGTCGGCTGTAACAAAGAGTGGGCCCTTCAGACCGAACATCTTCGCCATGCTCGGGCCAGTTATGTCAGCATCAAGAATGCCCACCTTGTAACCTAACCTTGTTAACTGGACGGCCAGAAATCCTGTAACGAATGACTTCCCGACACCGCCCTTTCCTGACATTATTGCAACGACATTTCGGATGCCTTTCCTTTCTAGGCGGTTGATTCCCGGAGGCATGGCGCCAGAACCTGACTTTTGAACTTGCGCCCCCGCCATTTGTGACTGAATTTTGGTGCGCAGTTCTCCAAGTTCTTGCTTCGTCATCACCGTTGTCGCTACGTCAACAGACTTGACGCCAGGTAGCTTCGTCAGCGCCTTCTCAATGTCGCTTGAAATTGTCTTAGCAAGTGGGCAACCGCCTATGGTAAGTGCGACAAGGATTTTCACGTGGTCGCCTTCGATGTCAACGTTCTTGACCATTTGAAGGTTAACTATGGAGATGTGAAGCTCGGGGTCCATGACGTCCTTTAGGGCCCCCATGACTTGGTCCTTTGAAACCACTCTTTACCCCTCAGAACGATGTCGCGGTATCAGCAAACAATGGCCGATAATAACCGTTGTTAATTTTTCAGCTGCCAAAACCTTGTCTGTTGGTTTGGAAACCACACATGCGCGTTGAGGGTATGTTACTATGGGATTAGGCGTTCTCGTGCTTGTTTCTTGACGGGTGGTGCCAAATGGTGCCACCCCTCAATGGGTGGATCCACCCCTCGATGGGAGGGGGGTGGCGTAATT
>JAHFFU010000145.1 GCA_023247835.1 Candidatus Bathyarchaeota archaeon | reverse complement strand
TGCGGACAGGGGAAACGCCGGACCTCGGAGCAATCCTAGATCGCTTGGCTCATTCGCGTGGGGACGAGGAAGCGTGGGAGCTTCTCTACCGCAGGTTCTGGCCCCTCGTAATGGCCGTCACCTATCGCATCCTAGGCGGTCGGCGCGACTTGGCAGCTGACGCCAGTCAAGAGGTTTTCCTTCGCTTGCTGCGGTATTGCAAGTTTGATCAGTTCCGCGACCCCGACGCCTTCAAGGCTTATCTGTATGTGATCTGCCGCAATGTGGCGCTGGATTTTCTCTCTCAATTGGCCAGGACTCCTGAAGTACTGACCCCCGAACCGCATGCCGAATCGCCGGACAGCCACGTTGAAACTGTCACCCCCGAGCTCATCGCAGTGCTACGGCAGCAATTACGAGAACTGCTTTCTGAACTGAATGAGCCTGACCGGCACATCGTCCAGCTCCTCATGGAAGGTTTCTCGATTGCCGAGATCGCAACGCAAACCGGCATGACCTATTCCACTGTGGCCACCCGACTACATCGTCTGCGACGTCGCGTCCGTAATCCATTGAAATGAAAGACATTAGAGTTTCGCTCCGCCTGTAATAATTTCCGGTGTTCGGCTGTCTAGTCTATGCAAGGCCGAAAGGGGTCCTCATGAAAGGGAACAAGACTTCTCGTGAAATCATTGAAGGCCTTCCGCCGAATATTGAGAACGCTCAGCCAGATGTTATGCGTGAAAGCGCGGACCGCTGGTTTAAGGAGATGCTTGAGCTGCGTGCCAAGAGGCTGCACCTTTCTCCCGAACAGGCTGCGAATGTCGAAGCTTACAAGGCGCAATTTCAGGAGAGCATCGAACATCTCGCCAAGCTTGAAGGACTCACACCAGAAACTTACCTGGAGCAATACGCTCGTCGCATCGGGCAATCGGCCTACCCGACTCCCGAGTGCCTGACTCCAAGCGACATCCTGGAATACACCGAAACGGGCGCGATCCCGCAGACGCAGCGTGAGCATGTATCTTCCTGCGCTTCCTGCAAAACTCTGTTGGCTGCAAGTCTTCCGCCGGAGGATGGCTTTAGGCGACTCCGAGAAGAATTGCGTCACCTCGTCACAGTTCAACCTGAGGAACTACCCCAACGGCCACAACCGGCGCATGCAACAGTTCCCCTGAGAGTCATAATGGCCTGGCTGATGAGACCGGCGGCTCTGGCGGGCGCTGGCGCTGCGGCGCTGTTAGCTATTGTGACGGGCTTGATCGTTGGACCCGGAACGATCTTCGGCCCCCGTGTGCAATGGCTTGCTGTTGTGACGGATCAAAGCGCCTCTACGAGTCGCGGGGGTGATTATCTGGCATACGGCACGACAGAAGCGCTAATCAGCAACCTTGGCTCTCTCAAGGCGTTCCGTGTGATTGTAAGCAATTCTGCCATGCAATTTCAGAAAACGAATCTAACACCGATACAAATTGCCCGCCAATTGAACGTGGATGAGATTGCAGAAGCGTCCGTGGTGCATGAAGAGAATAGACTTCAAATATCGGTGCGGTTGATCAAGGCATCTACAAACGAAAACCTTTGGTCCCAGCAATTCGAAGGAGACTTAAACAACGCTTTGCAACTCCAGAACCAGGTGGCACGGGCGATCGCCAGCGTCGCCGGCGTGAAGTTGAGCTCAGACGAGCAGGCACGCCTAACGCGTGCGACTCCCGTCCCTTCGCATGTGTTCTTGTTGTACCTGGAAGGACGCTATCGCCTCAGCAGAAGAAACAAACAAGACATGGAGGCCAGTCTAGAAGCCTTTCGCCAGGTAGTTGAAGAAGATCCGAAGTTCGCGCTTGGGTGGGCAAGCCTGGCCGATTCCTACAACTTGCTTGCGCTTCGTGGCCACATGCCTCCTTTGGAGGCCTATCCAAAGGCAAGAGAATCTGCGACTAAGGCGTTGTCGCTTGATCCAAATCTTGCCAACGCTCACGCAGCGCTCGCGTTGAATGACCTGTACAACGAGTTCAATTGGGCTGAAGCAGAAAAGGAGCTTCGCCTGGCGTTGCAGCTCAACCCAAGCTATGCGGCAGCCCACCATTGGTACGGCCTCCTCTTATCCGCATTGAAGCGACACAAAGAAGCAATCCCGGAACTGAAGCTCGCTCTGGAGCTGGAGCCGCTCTACCCTACATTTAGCAGCGCTTTGGGCGACGGGTATTTTGTCGCGCGGCAGTACGATCAAGCGATTGACCAATACAACAGAACCTTGGAGAAATACCCCAACTATGAGGGTGCCAAGCGAAATCTCGCATCGCTTTATGTCCAAACCGGTAAATACGAGGAAGCCGTGAAGCTTCTCCAGCAGGTGAAAGATAATGAAGGGGACCTGGCTCATGGGTATGCGGTTTGGGGCCGAAGAGCAGAAGCGCGCAAGCTTCTGCCTGAACTGAAGGATCCATTCGAAATCGCTGTAGTCTATGCCGCGCTCGGCGGGCGAGACCGCGCCTTTGAGTCGCTAGACAAGGCTTATGAGCAGCGAAGTTTTCTCTTGTTTAACCTCGCGGTAGACCCGGCGTTGGACCCTTTGCGGTCAGACTCACGGTTTCAAGACCTACTTCGTCGCATAAACTATCCTACCGCGAAACCGTGAGAAAGATCGCGCCAGGCTGCGCGAAGCTTTTCAAATCGTCGAGCAAGTTGCGCGCAACTGCACTGTGGTTGCCTTCCCGCCCCGTTCCAACGAGAATGATCGCGCTAATCGTGGTATTCGCATCAGGTCGTAACTTCGCGTTCCCGCGGTATTTGAAACGAAGAGGCTCGTCGACGACAGTCTGGCCACCGGTAGGCTCAAGCGTTAGGCGTTCCCCGAAGGCGGCTGAGACAATCTCAGGAATCATGGGACGACGGTAGATGCTCTTGCAACCGTGAAGCACCAAAATGCAACAGTCTTCTTTGAATTCCTTAAACTTCTTACGAGCCTGACCGATTTTTTCCTCTAGCGGATCCGTTGGGTCGAAACCGCCTGTCGGTTTCATCTCGGGATCGAGGACTTCTTTTACTTCGAACCAATGCTCCTTCCCGCCCACCTCGACTCTGTAATCAGGATGCTTTCTCCGGCCAGGAAGCTGCGGCTCGTACGTAAAATCAACCGGAAGGCTCCGCAAATAATCTTCGAAGAGGGACTCGGAATGAGTTTTCTCTGACATCTCGGGAAGATCTTAACCTCGCCCAGCCTCGTAGTATCGCATTTCTTCACTTCCCATACTGTTTTCCAAAGGAGCGACTCAAGTACAACACCAAAGCTATTGAATAGACCTGCCGTTGAACGAAGTGAGCGTTTGGTTTAGCCTCTAGATGGGAAGTGACGCACGATTTCCAAGTGTCTTGTCCATTGAATGTGGGAACTCATAGGGCCTAAGAGTGTACTTTCTGGCGCATTATTTCCTGTATAGCGAAGTGTTTGACCAAGTCCCTAAACTGCCCGATTTGTTATCCGCACTGCGCGACCTAGACCCTGCCGAAGCATCGATTCTGCTCTGTCAGGTCAACACCGACCTCAGATTGACCAAGAAAGAGAAAGAGGCGGTAGGAAAACTTCAACAGGAATTGGCTGCTCACCTGCTCGATGATGAGACGATTAACCGCTTCAAGCAGCGTTTTGGACCCGTACACTTGGCGGACCGTCCGGTATTCCATCCGCCGCAGATCTTGAACGTCCTGCGACTAGTCCTTCAACACAGCGCCGGGACAGAAAAGCCACTGACTGACACAGCGGCTCGCTACAAGTTGGGTACTGCTTGCTTGATGATGAACGATTTACTGTTAACGTCAGAAGAGGAAAGCGAGATCACTTCTGGTACGGACGAAACCAAAATGCGCTCATTGATGACTCAGATGATGGGTCCGTTTGAAGTGATCAATACAGCGGCAATAACGCATGTGATTTATCGGGCTCGAATCATGTTTCACGACCTGCTAGCCAAACAAGCTGTCGTCAACCGGATCAGAAACGAATGTGAAGGTTTTGATTTTGAGCAGGAGTTTTTGCGGATTGTAGGCATTCCACTGTCCCGTTGGCTGTTTCTTCTATTTGCCTTTTACGCGTATCTGATGCACTACTTTGGTCAGGATAGTGTCAGACGCCTGGAATTCCTGTGCATTGAACGGCCAAAGTTTAGAGGTGAATCCCACTTCACACAGGCAGAGATGGATTCAGTCTTACAA
>JAHFFU010000144.1 GCA_023247835.1 Candidatus Bathyarchaeota archaeon | reverse complement strand
TGAATCGGGGTGGACGTGGTGTCTACAGCTCTGTTGATCGACTGGGCTTAGGGGGAACCTGAAAGTGTTTTGAGGAGAGGGGGATGATTGACGAAGTTTTGGTCAGGGAGTCCCAACACCCGCATTCATACCCAACTCGTTGCTCCAATCTCAGTCGCCTTTCCGCTTCACAATCCCCATAGCAGGGAGTAAATTTCCGCTCAGCGGTTTAGTCCAACACGTTTTATCCCCAATGCCACGTCGGGGATTCTGTCGAGACTCATCACTGCTAGACATCAGGGATAAAACGCTATACGTTAGACACAAAGCTCCTAAGAAAGAGGATGAGCATAGTATTACAGAAGTGGGGGCTATCATCGCACCCGAATTCAAAATCCTATTTACCAGTGTAAAGAAGCGAGAGCTGACTGAACGCTTCGATGTTGATTTGGCCAACCCCAAGGATCAGAAATGGAACCGCGCATCGATGCCATCCGAGACTTGTGACGACACCAACAAAAACCCCCCTGGGCTAGCTTGCAGGAAATCATGGCCTCTGAGAAATGAATATTACTTCATACCTCTTTGAGGCATATCTCAAATGTCCTACGAAATGCTTTCTCCGGTCGCGCCGTGAAGCGGGAGCCGGAAACGCGTATGCCGATTGGGTTCTGACTCAGACCGACTCCTACCGAAACGATCAGATCAAAGACTTTAGAACTGTCGCCGCTAGCGATGGACGGATCATAACCGCTCCCTATACGGAAAACCCGAAGCTGGCTGAGTGGGACTATGCTTTCGATTTTGTGGCGCGGGCACAAAACCGTGAATCCCACATTCATATTGTGGAGCGGACTCCTCCGGAAGAATCCGGCAAACCGTTTCAGTTCATCCCAATCCGATTCATCTACACCAACAAAATCAATAAAGACGACAAGCTATCATTGGCATTCGATGCTCTAGTGCTGTCCGAGGTGACCGGACGCGAGGTGGGTCTCGGCCGGATCATCCACGGCAACGACCACGCCACGCTCAAGGTGAAGACCTCGGCGTTGGCGAGCGAGGTACAGAAGCTGATTAGCAAGATCACAACGCTAATTTCCGATGATTCGCCGCCAGACCTGATTCTGAATCGTCACTGTGCAGAGTGCGAGTTTAAAGCGCGGTGTAGACAGAAGGCAAGCGAAGCGGATGACCTCAGTCTTTTGTCTGCAATGACAGAGAAGGAACGCAGCCGACACCGCAGCAAGGGCATCTTCACGGTCAACCAGCTTTCTTATACGTTCAGGCCAAGAAGAACGCCCAAACGAGCGAAGAATCCTGCTCAGCCGCACTACCTCGCGCTGCAGGCCCTCTCGATTCGTGAGAATACAGTTCACATTCACGGGAATCCGCAGCTTCCAGAGTCAAAGTCCAGAGTCTATCTCGACATCGAGGGCCTGCCCGACACTGAGTTCTACTACCTCATTGGCGCTTTGGTTGTCTCGGATGGTCAAGAAACGTTCCACGCGTTTTGGGCGGACCAAAAGTCAGACGAACTGCGCATTTTTACCCAGTTTGCCGAAGCAATCTGCCAATTGCCTGATTTTCGAGTCCTGCATTACGGAGCTTACGAAACCGTTGCCTTGAGACGGATGAAGGCGAGAATGCCAGAATGCCTTCGTCCGAAGATTGATTCGATTCTGGAACGAGCGACGAATGTCATGTCGGTTGTCCGTCCACACATCTATTTCCCGACATACTCGAATGGTCTCAAAGACATCGGACGGTTCATTGGGTACCAGCGAAAGCACGAAAGCGCCACAGGACTACTGAGCATAGTCTGGCGGAAAGGATGGGAGGTAAACGCAACCCCACACCTCAAAGACAGTTTGCTTCAATACAACGAAGACGACTGCCGTACACTTAAGCACCTCAGTGAACTCATTGGGCGACTAACCTGTCCGGTTCCCATTGACCCTGGATCTCCTCATGTTCTTCCCGCGCCCATTCGAACCGAGGAAATGCTGAAGGAACGATCACGTTGGGAGATGTTTAGAGTCAGGGAATACGCGGTGGAGGATTTCAAATACGTGAATGAACGCGCCTACTTTCATTACCAGCGTGAGAAGGTCTTCGTGCGAACACACCGTCAATTCAGGGTCATCAACAAGCGGCATCGAAATCTTAGGCGAACGAATATTCGCCCTAACAAGATCATCAACGTCGAATGCAAACGATGTCCTAGATGCCAGAAGAAAGATATCGAGCAGATCAAACAATTGGGCCGGCTGTTGATTGATTTGAAGTTCTCCAGAACCGGTGTCAAGAAATGGATCATCAAGTTCCAGTCCTATCGATACAAATGCCGAAAGTGCAGCCACCTATTCGGCTCGGAGAACAGACATCGAGGAGAACCACAGCGATACGGTCATGGGTTGATGAGTTGGTGCGCTTATTCAAGCTTCTTTTGCGACATGAAAATGAGCCGAACGCGGATAGCCTTGGGAGACACGTTCGAGATTTTCGTAGACGACTCCCGGATGATGCGGGCTAGACACGCGATGACCGCTTGGTACGAAAGTCTATACTCGTCGATTCTCGAGAGCCTTGTCCAAGGGAGAATACTCCATGTCGATGAGACCTCAGTGAAACTCAGGGGAGTCAAAGGATATGTCTGGGTGCTGGCTGGCATGGACAAAGTCTACTACTTCTACAAGCCATCCCGGGAGGGTTCTTTTCTCCAAGAGATGCTCCATTCCTTCTCCGGTGTGCTGATCTCCGACTTCTACACGGCTTATGATTCTCTGGACTGTGAGCAACAAAAGTGCCTCGTGCATTTCGTACGCGACATCGACGAAGATCTGCTCAAGAATCCATTCGACACAGAATTGAAATGCATCGCCCAAGAATTCGGATCTCTTTTGCGAGCGGTAATCCAGACAGTGGACCGTTACGGGCTCAAGAGCCGACACCTGCGCAAGCACAAACCGACTGTTCTTCGATTCTTGGATTCGGTGGCTTCGAAGGATTTCACGTCTGATCTAGCCGTCAGCTACAAGAGGCGGTTCCAGAAGAGCGGCGCAAAGATGTTCACCTTCTTGGATCATGATGGTGTTCCGTGGAATAATAACAACGCGGAGCATGCCATCAAAGGATTTGCCAAGTTTCGCGCACATGCCGATGGCCGTTTCACAGAGCGATCTCTCAGAGAGTATCTTGTCCTGGCAAGCGTTTTCCAGACCTGTGAGTTTAACAATGTCAACGTTCTCAAGTTTCTGTTATCAAAGGAGACTACCCTGGCGGGCTTATTCAAGATGGCAAGGCGAAAGGTTGACGCCACCAACGAGCCAAAAGCACAGTCGGTGAGAGGCATTGGGACTGGCACATCAGGCCGGATAACGTCGGGAAGGTCCCTTTGACCAGCAGTGGGTAGTCCAAACTGTCCTTGGATGCCTGGACCCCTACCCCGGCAGTCTCTGTGGTGCACTTGCCCGTTTCTTCCCACAGAGCATCGGCCTTCCCCACGTTAGGAACAGGTCGGCACCCAAAGGCTGGGCGTATGTAGGCCACGGACTTAACCTCAGCGGGTCAGGGGAAGGAGCACGGGGTAGAGGCTGCGGCCTCGAACCGGATTCGGGAAAACCGACCGTCCGGGATCATAGGGGGGCTCTGAGAAACACAGGCTAAGGAAGGATTAGGAACCCACTCCACATATCGAAAGAGTGGATGTTGGAAACTCCTTTCCTAATGTGCTGTGCGCTCAGTTTCTATCCCGATCGTCTGGCGGCGAGCAGAGTATAATGGATCTGCTGAATGAACATCCGTTTCTACATCGATCCGGAAACTGGTGAACCACACATCTACCGCCATGGAGTTACAGAGGAAGAAGCAACAGACGTTATTCAAAACCCCGGCGAAGACCGGGTCGGGCAGGAAGGAGCGCGAGTCGCCATTGGCCAAACGGCAGCCGGGAGGCATTTAAGAGTTGTCTACGTTCCCGAACCTGGCGGCGCGTTTGTGATAACCGCATACGAGCTAACAGGAAAACCTTTGATTGCATATCGACGGCGCCGCCGTCGGAAAGGAAAAAGATGAGACAGAAGAAATTTCCGCCGGGCTGGGATGAGGAGAGGGTTCGGAAAGTGATCGCGAATTACGAGCAGCAGACTGAGGAAGAGGCCGTGGCCGAGGACGAAGCTGCTTTCCAGCACTCACCTCAGACCGTCATTGAGGTCC
>JAHFFU010000143.1 GCA_023247835.1 Candidatus Bathyarchaeota archaeon | reverse complement strand
GGAGGTTGAGGATCACCGAAAGCTCTTCGCTAAGTATGGAAAAGCCCCGGAGGGCGACAAGGTCTTGGGGACATGGGAAGGAAGACTAGTATCCAACTCGGGAGAAAGCCCTGTCAGGTTCCGAGTATCATACGAACGGGACCCGACGGGCGCGGTTCACGGGCACTGGCGCCTGTTGAATTTCATTGAAGGACAATCACCGATCACACTTACGAATGAGCATATGATGATGTTCGACATCCCGGGATGGGAGAATGATGTGCGAATGATTGATCGGGATTTCATGTTAGGTCGATACTGTCAGCCAGAGCAAAGGCTCTTCAGCCCTATCTGGAGCCGCTCGCTCGGACTGCTGCAGAGCCATAAGGGACATAAAGGAAGGAAATTGTGCCTTTACTACACCCTAAGACGCATTACAGAACAGAACTAAGTCAGGATGCTGTCATCAGTCTTCTACAAAGTACCATCTGGTCTGAATCTCCCTTTGCTAGCAGCTTTTCCCAGCTGTCGAACTTCATTATGCGCTTCATAGGCTAGTCTCTCAGCGGACGGGTCGCGAAAAGTGCTCCAGAAAGCCTCATCGTGATAGGTCCGGAATGGATTCTGCATTTTCTTCCTGATCACAAAGTTGGCTTTATCGTCCGTCATGTTCCATAGATGTATCAGTTTGTGTTTTCCGAGAATACGCTTCTCCGGTTCCGTGACGAACCCTTTGTAAACAGGCGAGTCCTTATGTGGATCAGATATCTGCGTAGTGGCAATTTCATTCAAGGCGATGAGCCCGAGCGGGGCTAACAGAGACCAAGCCGCGAAGAGGATGCCTTGCATCCAGGGCAAGCCAGAAGCGTTCATCGTAAACTTCGCAACACTAACTGTCGCTATAGCAACCAAAGTGACGGCGTAGATTACCATGTACCCCAAGACAGCGGATCGATAAGGCGAAACAACATGAGGCCCGTGTCGATCAGCAAAATCGAATGAACGCCAAATGTTGTCTGTTTTGATGAAAAGTGTGTCGCCTAAGATACTCCGCCTAAGTTTGCTGCCTGACCGCTCGAGAATAGTGTAATGGTGTCTATCTATCCTTACTCTTTCAATACAGCAATCGCTCCAATTGGCACCTGTCTTCCTGAGGTAAAGGAAGACTGGTCCATAGTCCATGACATGTTGAGTCTCTCCAAGCCCATATCTACTCCTCACAATGAACAAAACGGCGGCTCCAACAAGAGGAAGTAGCGAGCTCCAGGGCAAGTTATACAGCCCCAAAATCAGGAGAACGGCTCCACCTAGGTACCAAGTATCGTTCTTCAAGCTCCTCATTTGAGGTGGAAATAGGGTGCGGTATGCTCCCCAAACGCCCAAAGCAAAACTGAGCACTATCAAGGCTACCCTTGGAATTGGGTCATTTTCGAATATCCAAGGAATTAATGCAAGTAAGGAGAGAAAGGGCCAGAAGTAGAATGTGAAGAATGCGCTGATTGGCCAAACCTGACGCGACCAGATGTACACATATTGGATGCATCTTCTGGCTTTATCGTAGGGATCGCACATCACGCGAAAGAATGGTCCCAGGTGATAGTTTCTGGTGTCCCAACGCAGTTCTATTCCTTTTCCGTCGAGGTGTGGGAGAAATCTTAGAGCCATCTTGAGCTCATCGACATCCAATTCTTCCGCCTCACCGATCTGGGGCATGAAGGCCAGCGATGCATCGATCAGAGTATGTTTTTGAAGTTCTTTGTCATCGAACACTTTTCTGTTGAATTCGCTCGGCCAGTCATTGATTTGACTAAGAACCCACGCGGCCGCCCTTCTGAGGCGTTCGGGATTCTTCAAGTCCCTCGCGCTTATCAAGAGATCATCTGCAAAGTCCGGCTCTTTGGGAAATTCGTCCAGCAGAATTTTGAGTTTTCCACGTCTTCTCAGGGCCTTAGCAGTCTCACCTATCTCGCGGAGAGCCTCCATTCTTTCCTGCCAAGATTTCTTTGTGTCAATGCAAGCGTTGATCCAGTTTTGGATCTCAGTTCGAGAGGGAATATCCTCAGAAGCGAAAGATGGAATCCTTGGGGTCATTTGGAGGCTCATCCCATGCAACCGAGGAGAGAATCATCCCTTCCGAACAAATCCAGCTTCCAAACATTTGCTCATCAATACATGCGGTCGAACAAACCGGCAAAGAGGCGATTGGCCGTGATCGCAGTGCCAAAGCTGGAAACCCAGCTCGGGAGAGAAACCATGCTTCGCTGGACTAGGTAGAGCAAATCGTAGATGAATTTCTCTTCGTAGACGTAGTCTCGATACTCCTCGAGGGCCGTGTTCAGGGTCTTCTGTCCGTTTAGTACCTCGCGGATCAGTTGGCCACACTTCCTTCCGTAAAGGGTGCTGCGAAGTATTCCTTTCCCGCGAATCGGTTTCGATTGACCTGCCGCGTCGCCGACGACGAAGACTTTCTCTGCGACCGTTGGTTCGCGAAGCCCATGACACGGAATGAAGCCATGCGTGACAACTCCAGGACTCAGCCCCTTCTCGCTGAGGACCTTTGCTAGTACGGGTTCAAGGTCGGTTCGACCCGCGTGGCTTCCGATGCCCGCGAAAGCTTTTTCACCTAAGGGAACGATGAATCCTCCCGTCTTCTCTGCTGGTTCAACGAAGTAGATCACATGCTCGAGATGATAGTCAACCAATGTGGCGATGATTGGCGTCAGCTTTTTCTCGTCGGCATATCCCGGTTGGATTCGTGAAGCAACGGCGGCGCTCCAACCGCTCGCGTCCACAAGAACTCTCGACCAGAAGATCTTACCGTCAACTGTGATGCTCTGCGTCGTAGCCTCCGTCACACTGCCTTGTAGAAATTCACCTCTAGCCTTTCTTCGAATGATTTGACGCAATTTATTGTAGTCGAGCGTGCAATGAGCAACGCTCGTCTTGAACTGATAGGTCTCTGTCGCGGTTTGGATCTCCATTGTATCGAAAGTCTGTAAGATAGCTTCCGTAAGGCCCTGTTCTTCTACATATGGAAGGAGAGTTTCGTGGGGGTCGCAGTATTTTGCATCTGCCTGTCGACGGTTGTAGTCTGTGGGCTTCTCATCAACCAGGAGTACTTTTTCAACTTCGGCCAATTCGCTCGCTACTGAAAGACCTGCTAGACCCGCGCCGACAACTATCACGTCATAATTGTCGGTAATTTGCTGTCACCTACAGTCTATGCGAAGTATTTTGCCGAATTCTGGTTAATGTAGTGGCCCGTTCGTGCTGCGAGTGCCATGACAGTGATCTGCGGGTTCACGCCTACCGATGTGGGAAAAACGCTAGCGTCGCAGACGAATAGGTTACGTACGTCATGTGTCTCACAGTATGAGTCGACTACTGATTCCGTTTTGTTGCTGCCCATCCTGTCCCCGCCTTGGGGATGGGCTGACCCTAGGGCAATTGAGCCTGGGTAGACTGGTATCTTTTCAATGATGTCCAGGTCCTTTTCCGTTTGGATGTGTGGGGTCTCATTGATGTGTGAAGTGAAGACATCTATTGCTCCGGCCGCTAAGTAGACGCGGGCTGTCTCTTTGATGCCCTTCTTAAGGAGCTCAATCTCTCTTGCGCCGAGTCGATAGTTGATGACTGCTTCGCCGCCCCAGTTCAGGGTCACGCTGCCAAGCGGTTCATCTTGAATCAGTATTCCGGCGGGTGCATAGTGAACGTAATTCTTCATCAATTCTTTATGGTTGAGCCCAAAGGATGGAATCGCAGGAGCCAATTGGGCGGGGGCCAGGCAGACTGATTCGATCATGAAACCAGGCTGACGTGTTTTCATGACATTAAATTCGGAACAGAAGAATGCCATGGGCAGTTCTTTCTGACTGTTAACTTCTTCTTCGAATTCCGCGATGATCGCCGGTGATGGGTGGAGACTTAAACCATGGCCCACCTGTCCACTTGAGTTGGCAAGATTGTTCTTGAGCAGAAAGGCTGAGGACGCAATTGCTCCGGCCGCGAGAATTACAATTTTGGAATCGACGTGGATTTTGTAACTTTTGTTACTTTGACGGTTGAATATCCTGCCCTCTACTCCGACGGCTTTCCCTTCTCTTATAAGTATCTTCTGGGCCACGGCGTCGGTATAGATGCGTCCGCCTCTTTCATCCACCCATTTCAGGAAGGTAACGAGGGCGCTCCGCTTCTCGGTGCAGTCTCTACAGTTCCTCGACATCCAGTCGCCTTCATAAGGTGGCT
>JAHFFU010000142.1 GCA_023247835.1 Candidatus Bathyarchaeota archaeon | reverse complement strand
AAGGTTACCCCAGTACGACGTAGGGCTCCAATCCGATCGAAATTAAGAACAGTAGAGGGTGTTAGGAGGCAAAGTTTCATGATGCCAGTTTCAGCGGTTGGAGGGTGAACACATCTTTATACGCCCAGAAGGCCCGATATCTTCAGCGTCGACGAGGCACCTGAAGGAATTACTGCCACTTTTCGTCGTTCTAGCTGTGGCATTTGTCCTCCGCTTATTCTACATGACTTCATTGCCTTTAGATCGACTTGAAGAGAGCTACGGAAGATGGTTGGTGGATGTTCTGACCATCCGAAACTCTTGGGTCTACACCGGTCCGGCACTCCCGCTCGACCCAGCTGTCGAATGGCTTCCATTATTTCAGTACATATCGATGCTTGTGATGTACATCTCAGGTGATTTTCGAATCGACCCTCTCAGATTGACTAACCTGATATTGTCCATGGTGACGGTTGGGCTTTTGTACGGAATGCTTTGGCGTGTGTTCAAAAGCCGCTGGCAAGCTTTCACTGCCGGGCTGTTTCTAGCCTTTCAGCCTTGGAACATTGACTATTCAGTAACTGCGTCAGATCGAATTCTCCTTGGCTTGTTGATTGTGGCGTTAACTTATTCCATGTTTTCAGGCAGAATCAAGTTGTTCTCAGGACTGGCTATTCTGGCGGCTCTGACGGCCTACGAGGGATGGTTTGTGGTTGCGCTTGAGATAGCGCTTGGAGTGTGGAACAAGTGCTGGACCTTAAAACGAGCGTTGGCACCCTTACTCGCCCTGATCTTCACGATAGGCACGTGGTTACTATGGAATACAGAGAAAGCTGGCCAGCCCTCCACCTTCGTACTCGAGTACTTGCAGCTGATAGGGTACGAGTTTAAACTCAACCCAGAATCCCTCTCGTTCTATATTGTCTTGGCGACCGCCATGACTACGGGAATATTTCTGATTGGCCTAACTGCTACGCTGATTCGCAGGACAAATGTCCCTAGGGCCCGGTTGCGCACACTAGCGTTTTTGATAGCTGGTTACGTGGCTTTCTACTCGCTAGCGCATCTTGTGGGATTCGAGTCAGGTGACTTGACCGGCAGGATCGTACCGATCCTGCCACTGATAGCAGCTTCCGCAGCTTTCGTATTTCCAAGCATCCGGTTTGGTCGCGGAAGGCAGTTTGCATTAGGGATCGTACTTCTGGTCATGCTAATCGTCCCCTACTATGCGCAAATCTCAATCGGCCCGAAAAAAGCATATGTGATTTCACCCGAGGAACGTGTTGGTGAAAAACTCCGCTCTCTCTATTTATCGGGCAAGATCGTTTGCGACCTACCGGCGGTGATCTACTTTTCGCGCCTCGACCCGAGCTTCTTCATAACCTCATCCAACATACCTTGGCATAACGGAAACTACAGCGCCGACACATTGAGGCTGTGGCTTCACGCAAATCAGGTCATGTATATAGTATGGGTGAATTCTACCGGGTCGCCAATCTCAAATATTTTACCGGCGCTGGGCGGACCGATGAACTACGAGCCGAACTCGTATCGGATCGGCCAAGTTCAGTTCCAATTGTTATACGAGGATTCCCTGTCAGCAGGCAACTGGGAGCATGCCCCCGAATATGACGGCCCACCATCACTTTTCCTCTACCAAGTCAACGTATAGTTTGACTGGGCCTGGTTGTTCAGACTTTAGAAAACTCTGTCCTTCGGGAAGACTTCGATCCCTGTCTGGCCGATTTGGTATGGGCGAAGTTGCGCGTCGTGGCTGATGCCTCGCATCTTCTCAACCTGTAATCCTCGAATCACGTTTCCATCGTGCACCATTGTGTGAAGGAGGACGACGCCTTGGGACAGAAATTCTTCGATTTGAAATCGCCGTGCGAGCATGGACGTTCTGAGCTCGCTGGTCACGATGCAAGAGCATCCGGTTGACTCGAGTGCGTCGAAGAAGAGCAGGAGCGCGCGCCTTCGCTTGGCCTCTTCTGGGTAGCGGAGCATGAGGGAGGTGATCGGGTCGACTACGATTCTTTGCGTTCCCTCTTCCGCTGCCACTCGCCTAATCGTTCTGACCAGGGACCCCAAGGTTAGTTCTGGGAGCGTTAGGCTAACAGGGTTTTCCGTATCTATCGTTGGTTGGATGATTCTGTGCGCGGGCCGCTTAAGTTGAGTTGCGTCTATGAATGTGAGCTTTCCAGCATCTTCAAGCGAATCTAAGTTCCATCCGAACGATGAGAGATCGTCTTTGACGCGTTCAGGTTTCTCATCCAACGAGACATATAGCCCCGATTCCCCAGCCTTAGCCCCACCGACAAGGAACTGTATTGCAAAGGTTGTCTTCCCTGAGCCAGGGCTTCCCACAACTAGGATGGTTCTGGCTTTCGGTAAGCCACCATTCAGCACCTCATCCAGGCCCTTAATGCCCGTCGAAACTCTGTCCAATCCAGCCGCATCCTACGCTTGCTTCACAGAGAGTTAACGGCTCCCATAATTATTTGCTGGTTTCGTTAACTTGTCGGCGGATGCTGTGAACTTAACTGGCCTGCATAGACTTTCAGGATTGCCTTAGAGGATTTCTGTACCACCTGCTTCAATTGCAGGCCCTACGGCCCTGAACCTCAGGGCTCGCTCCAGAATATTCCTGGCAGCGTGCTCACCGAGTAGGATTTAATGCCCAGTGACTCCGCAGTTTGACTGACTAGTTGTCTCGCATCATTCGGGTGATTTGGCGGTAAAGTTCCGGGCCGCATCTCCAGCCCGCTTCGATCATATCGTCGACGGCTCGTAGGGCTTCTTGTTTAGTGAGGTGACGGCTTTGAGTTGCTAGAAGGAGGATGAACGGTGTACCAACGAAGTCGACCCCATAGGTTCGTGCAACTTTCCGGGCCACAAGGTCATCGACAACTGCTCTGTAGCCTCGTTCTTTGGCAACCGCCAGAGTCTCAGCATCTGGTTGTTCTAGGCCGCGGATCTTTGTAAGTGTCCGCAAGATTCCTGTGTTCGAGGGATCTGCGATGCTGATTGATTTCACTTCGAAGAGACGTCCCAAAGCCAGCGCATCAGCATGACCCCTAGCTGTTCCGGCTTCAACAACTTCTCTGAAGACGGATCGTGCAACGAATTTTGGCGTCGGTATCGTTTCGAGTAGATTCGAGAGTCCGATTCTAGCTAAGTAAATGAGAGGAGTGGCGTCGAAGATGAGTGGCTTCAATCGCCTGTATCCTTTTTGGCCTTCTTCACTTCCTCATCGAATTCTCCAGTCGGAATTTTGACCCACTCGACCTTCCTATCCTTCAACATTTCGGCGAGGTCCCAAAGATCTAGCTTGGCAAGTTTGGCGGCTTTCGCAAAGGTTACCTTTCCATCCCGCAGAAGTTCAAGGGCAGTTCTCTTTCTCCACTCTGAGATTCCAATCTCTAGAATCATCCGAACGGCTTGAGCCTTCTCCACCTTCAGGTAGTCCATGACCTCTCGGATCTCCTGCTCCAGTTCCTTTGGAACTCTCGTGGCCAGCGGGTGCAGTGTCATAGTTATCGTATACAAGTGATATCGTTTGCATACTTAAGCTCAAATGCCATTATACGACATGGACACACAAGATCGTAAAAGCGCAACAGTCGCAGAAGCCGATCCAGAAGAAATGCTTCCACTAATTGGAGGATTTCACTTTCCTGAACATCCCGTTGACACGCAAGAGGACCCGGAGAATACCGATATCTTTGGGAGTTGTTAGCCGCGTGCTCAGGCCCGAGTGCCAGTAATACTCACGCTTGCTTCCTTAGTGAGACGATCTTCTGTGTTCCTTAGCGGCTTCTTCGGAGGAAGGAAGAAATATATGCAAGCAGGACAGTAAAATGCTTGCGGTACCCATTATGACAAAGACCCAGAATCTAACCGTCAGACTGGAAAAAGAACTCATCAAGAAGATCGAGGAAGAAGCGCAACACGAGAAAACTGACAAGTCCACGGTGGCCCGAAAACTGATAGCCGTCGGCATTGAGCAGACTCAGAAGGCGCGCGCACTTGAAGAGTATAGGAGGGGCAGGTGCACGATTTGGAAGGCTTCAGAGAAAGCTGGCATCCCACTGCGAGAGATGATTGAGCTGCTTCGACGGGAGAAAATCCCACTGCACATTTCAGCGGAGGACGTTGACGAAGCTTGGCGAGAAGCACTTGGGGAGTAGCGAGCCAATCTATGTTCTGGAAGCTACGCCAAACATACATTTCGCTAAGATAGACAAGCTTGCGCT